>JBBRHK010000148.1:0-7298 GCA_038222815.1 Chitinophagales bacterium | reverse complement strand
CCCAAATAAAGTGGCAACCCCTTTACCTCCTTTAAACTGAGCAAAAATTGGAAAAACGTGACCCAGCACAGATGCAATTCCTAAACCTACCATTAAATTAGTACGTGCAAAATCATCAGCGATATAAAAAGGTAAAAGATTGTATAAAGCAACGGCACACATTCCTTTGAGAATATCGAAAACCATCACCATAGAGCCATACTTCTTTCCGAGAACCCTAAATGTATTCGTAGCACCCATATTGCCACTTCCGTAATCTCTGATATCAATATCAAAATAATGCCTACTCACAATAAGGGCAGTAGGAATAGATCCTATAAGGTAAGCGACGATTATTAGTATGGTTTCTTTCATCTGGGGATAACAAATATAGGGAATAAATATTTATCGAAATTTGCACTACTTACTTATAAATGAAGCTTCTATAGCAATCCAGCCATCCTTATTATTTATCCTTTTTAATTCAAACCCTTTACTAAATATCACAACTTTAAACTGCTCTTCATCGTTTACTAGCAAACCACTAAAAATTATTGTCCCGTTATTCTTCAAAATCCTGCAAAAATTATCCATATTGGCTAACAATACATTTAGATTAATATTTGCAATGATTATATCAACCGCTTCTTTTTCAGCCAATGATTCTGCCTTCTCTAAAATAATATCTCTTGCAGAATTTAGCTCAAAATTTTCTTTGGCATTTTCAATACTCCACTTGTCATTATCAATAGCTACAACGCTTGCTGCACCGAGTTGATTAGCCAAGATTGCTAATACTCCTGTACCTGTTCCAAAATCTATTACGGTTTTGTTTTTAAAATTTATATCCTCCATCAAGCCAATAACTAAGGCTGTGGTCGCATGGTGCCCTGTACCGAAACTCATCTTGGGTGTAATTATAATATCGTGCTGTACTTGTGGTTGGGCAGGATGAAAGCTTGCTCTCACTGCTACAAAATCATTTACGAGTACCGGATCAAATGAAGATTCCCAAATGGCATTCCAATTTTGCTCTTCAATATTTTTAGTTGTGTAAGTTAAATCAGGGAATTGAAGTTTAATTTTCTGTAACTCCTCTTCGTCATAATCATCTTCTGGTATGTAAGCGTTGAGCGTTTCTTTCAAGATTTCGAAACCATCAAAGCCTATATTAGACAGCATTGCTACTAGAACATCTGACTGTTCTGCTGTAGGTGAAGTGAACGAAATTTCCTTATACGTTATTTTCATTTTTTTCTTTTAATAGCTCGCAAATTTACGTTTCATAAATTAAGAATAGGTCTTAGATTATTTGCCTTAATATTAAAGTAGATAAAGTATAGTAGAGGTCTAAAACTGTATTTTTTTTCTAGCATTTAAAGTGATACAAGTGGTAAATTTGTAGTAAATCTAAAATATGATAGCTACAACGCTAATAAAAGAAATCTTCCCAAGCTTCCAGGCTGCATTAATTGACGATATCGAAAATAACGCTACAATAATGGAAGCTTCAAATGGAGAAATTTTAATGCGTACAGGGCAGTATATAAAAAATACAGTGCTAGTTACAAAGGGTAAGATAAAAATATACAGAGAAGATGATGAGGGTAAAGAATTTTTTATGTACTACCTACTACCCGGTCAGGCCTGCGCCATTTCTATGATATGTGCTTCCAAAAATGAGACTAGTCAGATTATGGCTAAGGTTGTAGAAGACGCAGAGCTACTTATGGTACCGCTTCCCATCATGGACAAATGGATGGCACTACATAAAAGCTGGTATGAATTTGTGGTAGACACCTATAGAAATAGATTTGAAGAGGTATTGATAGTTATAGATAGTATTGCTTTCAGAAGTATGGATGAGCGATTAGAATTTTATCTAAAAAGAAATGTAGAAACATTAGGAACGAATGATGTGAAAATTTCACATCAAGAAATTGCCAACGACTTAAGTACGTCTAGAGAAGTTATTTCCAGATTATTGAAGAAAATGGAGCAGAGAGGATTGGTAATTTTACATAGAAGCCATATTGAGCTACTACAACAATAAAAAAATATAAGATTACAATTCAATCCACCCTTTCAAATGTAATTTTAGCTAAAATGTTTTTCTAAGTGATATTTGTCACCTATTACTAGTTCTTTTTGAAGCAACCTTGCAATAAATAAAATTGTTTCATTATGACAAATCATTTCAAAGTTTTAATAGTAGGTGGTGGTAATGCCGGCTTATCTGTTGCTTCCCAATTATTAAGGAAAGACTCAAGTTTATCAATTGGAATAATTGATCCTTCAGAAAAACATTATTATCAACCGGCTTGGACATTAGTAGGTGCAGGAATTTTTGACATTTCAAAAACTGAAAAAGATGAAAAAGATTTTATTCCGAAGGGCACTACTTGGATAAAGGATGCAGCATTAAATTTCTTACCTGAAGAGAATAAGGTGGAGTGCCAATCTGGAACTACATTAACCTACGATTATTTAGTTGTTTGCCCTGGTATTCAAATAAATTGGAGTAGTATAAAAGGGCTAAAAGAAACTCTTGGCAAGAACAATGTGAGCAGCAATTATTCTTTTCAATCAGCGCCCTATACTTGGGAGATGATAAAGAACTTTAAAGGAGGTGTGGCTGTTTTCACCAATCCAATGGGACCCATTAAATGCGGTGGCGCCCCCCACAAAATAATGTACTTAGCGGTTGACTATTGGCGTAAGCAAGGCATTCTTGACAAATGCGACATTCATTACTTATCTGGTGCCAGTGTAATATTTGGCGTAAAAGAATATGCCGCTACGTTAACTAGAATAGTAAAGGAAGGCCACATCATTCCACATTATTCTGTAAATGTTATAGCAGTGGATGGAGATACTAAAATGGTTTCTTATGAAGAAAAAAATGCAGCAGGAAACGTTGAGGTAAAGCAAATGAATTTTGATTTTTGCCATACTGTGCCGGCACAATCTGCTCCGGATTTTATTAAAAATAGCCCTTTGGCAGATGCTAATAATGCATTTGGCTATGTAGAAGTAAACCAGCACACATTACAACACAGCAGATATAAAAACATTTTTGCATTGGGCGATTGTATGAATGCACCTTGCAGTAAAACTGGTGCAGCTATTCGCAAACAGGCGCCAGTAGTTGTGCGTAATTTGATGGCCGTGATGAAGAATCAGGAACTTACTGGAAACTATGATGGATATAGCGCCTGCCCTATTCCTACGAGCTATGGTAAGCTTATGCTTGCAGAATTTGATTATAGCAACACGCCAAAGATGACATTTCCATTTGACCAAGCAAAGCCACGCTGGACGATGTGGATATTAAAAACAAAAATTCTTCCTTGGTTGTATTGGAATAAAATTTTGACCGGCAAAGCTTAAATTAAATGCTAATACTTTCTCTTCTGTGACAACTGTCACTAAAAACTGTTTTTTCTTGACCGACATTTGTAGAAAGGAAAGAGAAATGATTATCTACATCAATAGATATACAAAAAACATTAAATAGAATTAAATTTTTGAAAATTAAAAACTTGAATTATGCACATAGAACAAATTTATACAGGATGTCTTGCACAAGGCGCATACTACATTGTAAGTGATGGAGAAGCGGCAATAATAGATCCACTTCGTGAAACCCAACCCTACATTGATCGGCTTACAAGAGATAATGTAAAGCTTAAATATATTTTTGAAACTCATTTCCACGCAGATTTTGTGAGTGGACACGTGGATTTAAGTAAGAAGACAGACGCACCTATCATTTATGGCCCTAATGCGACCTGTGAGTTTGATTGCGTTTCTGCAACGGATGGAGAAATTTTTCCTCTTGGGAAAGTAAAAATTAAAGTGCTACATACTCCAGGCCATACTATGGAGAGTAGTTGTTTTTTGCTAATAGATGAGAATGGAAAAGAAAATGCTCTTTTCAGCGGCGACACTTTATTTATAGGCGATGTGGGCAGGCCAGACCTAGCTCAAAAAGCAGCCTCTATGACGCAAGAGCAACTTGCAGCCACGCTTTACCATTCCCTTCGCAATAAAGTAATGACCTTGCCAGATGATGTAATTGTGTACCCAGCGCACGGTGCAGGAAGTGCTTGTGGTAAGAATATGAGCAGCGAAACTACTTCAACAATTGGCATACAAAAAGAATTGAATTATGCGCTTCGTGGAAATATGACCGAAGCAGAATTTGTAAAGGAGGTGACTGACGGATTATTACCACCACCTGCCTATTTTGGAATGAATGTAGCGATGAACAAAGGAGGATATGAAAGTTTTGAAACCGTTTTAAACAATGGAATGAAAGCATTATCTGTAACAGAATTTGAAATAATAGCAGAAGAAACAGAGGCGCTTATTTTAGATACTAGAAGTAATGGAGACTTTGCAAAAGGATTTGTACCTAGATCAATTAATATAGGAATTGATGGTGACTTTGCTCCTTGGGTTGGCGCTATGATTGGCGATGTAAAGCAAGGTATACTTTTGATTACTGAATTAGGCAGAGAAGAAGAAACGGTTACAAGGCTCACTAGGGTTGGCTTCGATAATATCTTAGGACACCTAGATGGTAGTTTCCCAGCTTGGAAAGCAGCACAAAAAGAAATAGATACTGTACACAGAATTACTGCAGCTCAATTTGCCGCGGAAGTAGAGATAGGAAAAAGTAAAATTCTAGATATACGCAAAGAAACTGAATACAGTGCTGAGCATGTAGAAGAAGCTTTTAGCCGACCACTAGCAGAAATAAATGAGTGGGTAAAAGATATTAATCCTGAGGAGCCATTTTATTTGCATTGTGCAGGTGGATACAGAAGTATGATTGCGGCCAGCATTTTGCAAGCTAGAGGGTATAGAAATTTTACAGAAGTAGAAGGTGGTTTTAAAGCTATTGCAGAAACTAGCCTTCCAAAAACAGACTTTGTTTGTCAATCCAAATTATCAAAAATAAACTAAGAAAAATGTTTTCAATCTTTAAGTCTTTATTCGGACAAAATAATAATGAGGAGCTATCAACATTAATTAACGATGGCGCCTACCTAGTAGATGTACGGTCTTCTTCAGAGTTTGCAGAAGGTAGCGTACCGAAGGCTGTAAATATTCCACTAGATAAATTACAAAGCCAACTTGCCAAGTTTAAAAATAAAAAACATATCATAGTTTTTTGCAGAAGTGGCAATCGTAGTGGACAAGCAAAGTCGATTCTTACAAGTAATGGTTTTACCAACGTTGTAAATGGCGGCACTTGGCAAAATGTAAATAGTGCAATAAAAAATTAAGAAAAATAGTATGGAACAAATAATTAGTCAAATGCCAAGAATAGGTGATACTGCTCCAGATTTTGAAGTAGTAACTACGACAGGAATGCTAAAGCTTTCTGAGTATAATAAAGACCACTGGGTAATTTTATTTTCTCATCCGGCGGATTTTACACCAGTATGTACAACAGAACTGAGTGGTTTTGCTTTGGAGAAAGATTTCTTTGCAAAGCACAACACAAAACTGCTAGGACTGAGTATTGACAGTATTCACGCACATATTGCTTGGGTAAATGCAGTACAAGAAAAAACTGGAGTTTTATTTGAGTTTCCAATCATTGCAGACATCAATATGGAAATAGCTAAGCTCTATGGAATGTTGCAACCCGGCGAAAGTGAAACAGCAGCGGTAAGAGCAGTGTTCATTATTGACCCTACTAGCAAAGTAAGATTAATTATGTATTACCCATTGAACGTAGGTAGAAATATGGAAGAAATAAAGCGGACATTACTGGCGTTGCAAACTTCTGATGAGAACAAATGTGCTATGCCTTTGAACTGGCAACCGGGCGATAAAGTAATTGTGCCAGCACCAAAAACGGTAGAAGGATTACAAGAAAGAAAAAACAGCGACTTAGAAATGGTGGATTGGTATTTAGCCAAAAGAAGCCTTTAAAATTTAGAAAATGAAAAGTATACTTTTATCGAATTGGAGTTTGATGAGGATTATTAGATTGGTCATTGCAGTTGCCATTGTCATTCAAGGTGCTTACAACCATAACTGGATGTTATTAGTGCTAGGTAGCCTATTTGCATCGATGGCAATCTTTAATGTGGGTTGTTGCGCAGCAAATGGCTGCAGCACCAAGCCAACTAATATCTCTGAGAAAGAAAAAGAAATCGAATATGAAGAAGTGGTTGTATAATAACAAACTGTATTTTATTGGAGCTGCTGTAGGCGCATTGCTAGGCTATGTGTATTGGCAGCAAGTAGGATGCGCCTCTGGCAGTTGTGCTATCACTTCAAAGCCATTAAATAGCACGCTCTACGGTGCTGTACTTGGTGCTTTGTTACTATCTCTCTTTGAGAAGAAGAAAAACGTAAAACAGATAAAAAATGACATTTAAAGAAATAATAAATACAAAAGATATTGTACTAGTCGACTTTTTTGCTGAATGGTGTGGCCCTTGTAAATCAATGCCTGCGATACTAAAGCAAGTCAAAGAAAAAGTGGGAGATAATGCCACTATTCTAAAGATAGATGTTGATAAAAACACTTCAGCAGCACAAGCATATCAAGTGCAATCTGTACCTACATTAATCCTGTTTAAGAAGGGAGAAATAGTGTGGCGGCAAAGCGGTGTGGTGCCTGCGGGAGCCCTAGTGGAGAAGGTAAATAGTTTTGTATGATAGATAAAAAAATATTTTTCTAAATTTTATTAATTTTCTTAGTTGGTTCAGCTAAACTATTCCGAACTGCACTCTTGGAAAAGGTAATAAAAAGGAATGCTTGATTCTACTATATTAGTAGATTGGAATAAATATTTTAGAAATAAAATACAAAATGTAAAGAACTGAGGGGAGGGCAAAAATTATATAAACCACTCTAGCTGATTTGGGATTTCCTATATAAGATACGGCAAACTTAATTGACTGGTACAGAGAATAAAAGTATAAAGGCCAAAGAACCAACCACACTATGTAGCTTCTTGTTTGTCTTTCAATATTAAATTTGTACAATATGAACAAGATTGTAAGTCCTGCTAATAAGGTTAGAAAAGAACGAACTGCTTTTTTCTCAGTATTATTAAAATTTAATCTATTAGAGAAATCCATTCTATTTTAAAATAATTTTTTCTTTCAATTGCCATTTATTTTACAACCCTAATACTGATTAGGCTGTCAGTATTTGTCATTAGCTCAATTACTATTTTAAAAGAAATTGTAACTTAGTGTAATATAATTGTATCAAAACTCAATGTAGTAAGTTATGAAAAAAGAAATAGATACGCTATGCGAACCCGATATGGAGTATTCAGGAAAGT
>JBBRHK010000147.1:0-7322 GCA_038222815.1 Chitinophagales bacterium | reverse complement strand
TTCCTTGTTCTCTGATGAGTTCCGAGTTGGCTACAATACCTTCCTCTAAGAAACTACTATTAAGCTTGTAAAAGAAAAATGTGAATACTACAATGCACAAAGTCATGATGATAAATGTCTTAAAACCTTGATTGAAGCACGCTTTTAGCCCTTGGATTCCCTTTTCGTTTTTACTAAAATGATATACGCTATAGAACACAAAACCTACGTACATACTCAATGCAATACCCTGTGGCGCTCCCGTATAGGGCATTTTTAAAAGATAAATCATTGCGCAAATGCTAGCAACAATTAGTAGTCCGCCGATGATCCCAAGCTTAGTAGAAAAATTATATCGCATTTGAAAATTGTCCTTTATTTATTATTCCGATTACTTTACCTTTTAGTTCTACTCCGTCAAATGCGGTATTATATGACAGTGATTTTGATTGTTTGGCATTATACTTTTCAGTACCTTCTGTACTGAATAATGTGAAACAAGCAGCAGCTCCTACTTCCAAGGAAGGAATTGCAAGACCAAAAATATTTCTGTTGTTTACAGTAAGCGCCTCTACAATTTTTTCTACCTCAACACCTGCTGTAAAAAGTGACGTAAACAAAGTCTCTAACCCAATATTACCAAAAGCAGCATATTCAAATTCGCAATCTTTTGCATCATTGTGCCTTGGCAAGTGCATACCGGTAAAGCATTTTATATTTCCAGCTTTTGCATTGGTTAAGAAAAAGTTTTTATCAGTTACTGTTCTAAGCGGTGGTGAAAGTTTATAATTGGTATTGTAAGTTTCTAGTTGCTCATCAGTAAACCATAAATGTTGTGGCAATACAGAAAAGCTAATATTATCATTTTCCGATGCAGCCTTCATTACCAATTCTAATCCTTTTTGAGTGCTTACACCACTGATGTGCAATTTTCCTCCTGTGTAATTGGCAATTTCAATATCTCGTGCTATCATTAATTCTTCTGCAATCGCCGGCATTCCCGGTAGGCCTAGTCTAGTAGATTGTATGCCTTCATTCATCAAGCCGTGCTTATTAAACTGAGCAGCAGCTGGAATTTGAATCACAGTTTTGCCAGAGGCTAAATGGTATTGTAATGCTTTGAGTAAAATATTCTCTTTGGTTATGCTGTGCTCACCATCGCTGAAAGCCACTGCGCCACTTAGAGCCATATCATACATCTCTGCCAGTTCTTCGCCTGCGCAGTCTTTACTTACTGCAGCTATAGGATGAATATTTATCGGAGTAGACGCACCCTTTTGTAAAATATATTCTATTTGTGCTTTTGTAGATGCAGTAGGGTTAGTATTGGGCAGTATCATTACATCTGTAAAACCTCCTGCCACAGCAGCTTTTGCACCAGTAGCTATTGTTTCTCTATGCTCATAGCCAGGGTCTGCAAAGTCAGCCATTATTTCAAGCCAGCCAATGCTGAGGTGTAAATTGCTATACTGAATGAGTTGCGCTTCACCATTATCTATATTGTCAGCAATGGCAGATATTTTGCCATCTACAATTAATAGATCCTTCTTAAGTAAATGATAGGCTGAGCTAGCACAAACGATAGTGGCGTCTTTTATTAAAATTTTCATTTGCTCCGAGAATTTGTCAAATATCATTAAATTTTTTGATAGCAGAAGTCATTCTATTATTACAGTGTCAAATATTTGTACAGGTTGTGGAATAATATGCACAATAACAGTCCAACAGACGCATTGATAGGGTCAATTGCTGTTGGCTTAAAAATTGAGTTTATTTTGATATTAATCAACATAAAAATTTATATTATGAAAGGTTTACAATCAAGATTGTCTTTAATTGTTTTATTATCCTTCGTGGTTACTTTTTTCAGTAGCTGTGAAGTTATAGGCGGTATTTTTAAAGCAGGTGTTTGGGTAGGTGTAGTTGTGATAGTTGCAGTGATAGCTTTGATTTTGTTTTTGGTGGGTAAGGCGAAGAAATAATTTCTGTGCCTGTATTAGAAAATGTAACTGACTGACCTTTAATTATGAAGCAAAGATTTTAAAATAATTGAGTTTTAGCTACAATTATATTTCTCCATTTCTCTACCTTATAACTCCTTATTGCTACATTTACAGCAATAAGAACCTATGAGTAATATTTTAATAATAGATGACGAGAGCGCTATCCGTAAAACCCTAGCGGAAATCCTAAGTTTTGAAGGATACAAAATAGATGAAGCATCAGATGGGCTTCAAGGTCTTGCTATGTTCTCCGAGAAAAAGTATGATGTTGTATTATGCGATATCAAGATGCCCAAGATGGATGGCATTGAATTTTTAGAAAAGGCTTTAGCGCTAGAGAGGGAATCATCAATAGTAATTATAAGCGGACATGGTGATATAGATACTGCTGTAGATGCAGTGAAAAAAGGTGCTTTTGATTACATCAGTAAGCCGCCTGACCTAAATAGATTGCTCATTACTATTAAAAATGCAGCAGAGAAAAAGCATCTAGTTGAGCAAACGACTAAGCTCAGAAGAAAAACATCTAAGGTGCAGCCTATTATTGGCGAAAGTCCCGCTATTTTAAAAATAAAAGAAACCATAGAGAAGGTAGCGCCATCAGAAGCGAGGGTGCTCGTAACTGGGGAGAATGGTGTGGGTAAAGAACTTGTGGCAAGATGGCTACACGAAAAAAGTAATAGGAGAGATGCTCCCATTATAGAAGTAAACTGCGCTGCAATTCCTGCAGAGTTAATAGAGAGTGAATTGTTTGGTCACGAGAAGGGTTCCTTCACATCTGCCCATAAGCAAAGAATAGGAAAATTCGAACAAGCTAATGGAGGCACCTTATTCCTTGATGAAATAGGAGATATGAGTCTTTCTGCACAGGCAAAAGTACTAAGAGCTCTACAAGAAGGAAAAATTACAAGAATAGGTGCGGAGAAAGATATTAATGTAGATGTAAGGGTAATAGCCGCCACCAATAAAAATTTATTGAAAGAAGTAGAAGAAAAAAGCTTTAGGCTCGATTTGTTTCATAGAATAAGTGTGATTGAAATGCATGTGCCGTCACTTAATGAAAGAAGGGGCGATATCCCAATGCTCACAGAATATTTCCTCAAAACAATAGCAAAAGACTACGGTCAGCCAGAAAAACTTATGAGCCAAAGAGCCATCGATAAATTGGTAGAAAAAAACTGGTCGGGTAATATACGAGAGCTACATAACGTGGTAGAGCGACTTATTATCTTGGGGGGCAATGAGATTACACTAGAAGATGTGGAACAATATGTGCAAGTGTAAAGCGTTCATTTTGTTAAATTCCATTAGCGATTTACCATAAATGATAAATGGAAAGTCGATTTAATCACTTAGTTATAGATTTGCTTCAAATTAATTTAATTAAAATTTAATATATTAGTATGGGTTGGATAATTTTTATTGTAGCTACCATTGGATGGCATATTGGAATGTATGGTATGTTTAAGAAAGCAGGCATTACTCCGTGGAAGGCTCTAGTTCCATTTTATAATACCTGGTGTATGGTAGAAAAAATGGAGTTAAAGAAAGCTTGGTTTTTTCTCCAAATTATTCCCGTTGCCGGCGCATTTATTACCATCTGGATTACTATAAAATTTGTAGAGCATTTTGGAAGATTTGGAGTGGGACATCATGCAGCCACTGTGTTTCTGCCATTTTTATATTTTCCTTATTTGGGTTTTAGCAAAGACGAGCGCTATGCGGGAAAAAATGTTGTAGCTAATTATAAAAAGTCTGGCACAAGAGAGTGGATAGATGCAGCAGCATTTGCTATTGTAGCAGCCACGCTCATAAGAACATTTGTATTTGAAGCGTATACCATTCCTAGTCAAAGTATGGAGAAAACATTACTGGTAAATGACTTCCTTTTCGTAAGTAAATTTAGCTACGGTCTTAGATTACCAAACACGCCAATAGCAATGCCATTTGTGCATCATACCTTGCCATTCAGTGGAACAAAGTCTTATAGCGAAGCTATAAAAATTCCTTACACACGCTGGTTTGCAAAAGACCTAGAGCGTAATGATATAGCAGTTTTTAATTTTCCGGTAAATGATACACTTATCAATGATGAGGAAAACTTTGGAAGCAGGACTACCTACTATGAGGCAGTAAGGCAGATGGGTAGAGATGCAGTTTGGAATCAATATGGTAATATTATTATTACAAGACCTGTAGATAAGAGGGAGAATTTTATTAAGCGTTGTGTCGCCATAGGCGGCGATGTATTGCAAGTAAAAGATGGAAATGTAACGGTAAATGGTCAGCCGCAGCCTGCCTTCCCACAGAGTGAGCGTATGTACTTAATGCGTACACCAAAAGATGCATTTATAGATGAAGAGTCTTTAAAAGCACTAGGTATAAATATAAGAGAAGAACAAGGCGATAGAACTTTGCTTGGCGATAATGTATACAGAATCAATATTACTAATGCAGAAAAAGCGACGTTGAAGTTGCCAGCAGGTTATAGTATCACGGCTTATGTAGATCAACCCAACTCGGCTATTTTTCCGTACTATAATACAGCTAGCAATTGGAGTGTAGATAATTATGGACCACTTCTAGTACCTAAGCGTGGTAGTACGATAGAGCTTACGCCAGATAATATTGTTAAATACAGGAGATGTATTGAAGTGTATGAAAACAATAAGTTTGAAGAAAAGAATGGTCAAGTATTTATAAATGGTGCGGCTGCTAAAAACTACACCTTTCAATTGAATTATTATTTTATGATGGGTGATAACAGGCACCAGTCCTTGGATAGTAGATACTGGGGATTTGTACCAGAAGATCATATAGTGGGTAAGGCATCTATGATTTGGTTTAGCTGGCAAAAAGGCCCGGCCTGGAAAAGGATTTTTAAAGCAATAAAATAAAGGAAGTAGAAGATAATGGAGAAGCAATCAAATTTTAATTATACAGAACTAGAGTCAGCAAAAGAACTTTCAACAGATGATAGAGCTTTGCTGAATCACGCTAAAGAAATGCTAGAAAAAGCTTACGCTCCCTATAGTAATTTCTTAGTGTCTGCTGCAGCCCAATTGCAAGATGGAGGAATAGTAGTGGGTACTAATCAAGAGAACGCATCATTTCCTGTAGGTATTTGTGCAGAAAGAGTATTACTAAGTACGGCTTCTATTTTGCACACCAATGTGCCAATACAGACCATTGCAATCACTTATCAAAACATTAATGGCGATAGCTCAAAGCCCATCAGCCCTTGTGGTGTATGTAGGCAATCGCTAGTAGAATATGAGCAGCGTACCAATGCAAAAATAAGACTCATCCTTGCTGGCGAAAAAGGTAAAGTGATTATATTAGAATCAGCTTCATCTCTACTACCACTAAGTTTTGGTAGCAGTGATATGCTTTAGTCTGCTAGTTTAATATGGCTTAGAAGGATTTTCAAGTTTTATCTAGAATGATCTGTTGATTAGTCTTAAGCAAACCTTGCGCCCTGCAAAGGTTTCTGTGAGTTAGATTGTATTTTAAGTATATTCAAATATCCTTAAGGCACGATTCTGCGTATTATTATTACTAGTGTGTCTAAGCATTGCATTCTTAAGTTACAAATGAAAAAAGATAGGTATGAAAGCTTTCATTATAATTTGTTGTTGCTTCTTTTCTTTTTTACCAAAAGGTAATTGTCAGCTTCCCTACACAATTCCACAATACTCTATTGCTAAAGACTCAGCAGTTTTAGTGGGTACGGTTACTAACTATTGCAATTTTAACTACGACATCAAGGTAAATATTTACAAGCCTCTTGGGGATTTTAATAACGATAGACCAGTTGCGATATTTGTGCATGGTGGTGGTTTTGTGTCGCCAGATAATTTCAATGAATTAAATATGAATTCCTTTGCGCAGGACTTTGCAAAGCGTGGTTATGTAGGCGTGAGCATTGATTATAGAGAAGGTGTGCATTTGATTCCTTACAGCCAAGGAAACCCTTATCCTGTGGGTCTAGGGGTTTTGCTAGATTGGGATGGTGCGCCTTACGCCGCAGATTCTGCAGAGGTGTATAGAGCTATTTACAGAGCTCAGCAAGATTTGAAGGCGGTTATTAGGTTTATGAAAAAACGAAACCTGCAAGATAGCAGCAATACTTGTAAATATTTTTTAGGAGGTCATAGTGCTGGGGCTATTACAGTATTGACTGCAACATTTCTTGATCAAGAGTCCGAGAAGCCTGCACAGGCTGGTCCATTAGCGAATGCTTCCAACCCAAATTGGTTAAATAATTTTTTACAAATAAATGGGCCTCAAAATAAAGATGATCTTGCATATATAAGGCAAAATCCCCCTCCCCTCAACTATGACTTAGCCTCTTGTTATACCCGCCCAGATCTTGGACCTGTGGCAGGTACTCTACATACAGATGCAGGCTACGACACTCGGGTGTTAGGCATTGCGCCATTGGCAGGAGCATTGGTAGATACCACACTTTTAAATGTACAAACCTACAAGCCAGCCATATTCTTTTATCACATAGCTAATGATTTGGTGGTACCTTATAATACGGATAAGCCTTTTCAGTTCTTATGTGATGCATTACAACCCTGTCCTAATAGTAACTGGCCAAAGATGAATGGTTCCAATATTTTAAATAATAAACTTAACCAAATAGGGTATCCAGCTGCAAAGCAATTATGGACTTTTGATAATGGAGGAAACCCACTTAACTCACACGATATTTTGCCTTACCCATCCACAGTTGCTGATAGTATGGCTAAGTTTTTCGCAAAGGTGTTAGATACTTGTACTATTTGTCCGCCCACAATTGTTTTGGCTACTTCTACAGAGTTTTATGCATCAAAAAAGAACAATGGAGTGGAACTTACTTGGAAAGCCAACAACCCTTCTTTACAAAGTTTTATAGTCGAGCATTCGTCAGATGGAATAAGTTTTCAGCCGATTGCCACTGTAAATTATTTGAGCAGCATCAGAAGCTATACTTGGATAGATTTTAATTTTATCAAAAACGGAAAGAATTTTTATCGCCTAAAGGAGATTTACATAACAGGGACTGCGCAATATTCTGAAGTAAAACAGATTAATTTTAATACAACTATTAAAGCTGAAATTTTTCCCAATCCTATTCACAGAGAGTTTACAATAGTATTTCAACCGGGCACTAACCTAAGTGCTGCAACTAAGATTGAGCTAGTAAATGCATCTGGGCAAGTTGTATTCAACAAGCTGTTTTCTATTAGAGGGTTTTCGCAAAAGATTAATTTGCCTGCAACTATCTCTACAGGGATTTATTTTGTAAGAATTACTAACAAAGAAGCTCTAATAAAAGAAACACTCAGAGTA
>JBBRHK010000146.1:0-7346 GCA_038222815.1 Chitinophagales bacterium | reverse complement strand
CCTGGTAGTTTTGCTAGGAAATGTTTTTCTATAGCTTTATAAACATTTAACTCTACCTTTTTAGGATCTACTAATACAAATTTTAATTGTGATGGATGTTTGCTGTACAACAATGAAACCAATATTGCATTTAGCCCTACTGACTTTCCTTGTCCTGTAGCACCCGCCATAAGTAGATGCGGCATACTAGCAAGATCAACTATGAAATTTTCATTATCAATCCTTTTACCAATAGCAATTGGAAGAGAAAATTTATTTTGTAAAAATTTATCGCTAGACAAGAGAGTACGCATACTCACTATGGTCTTCTTGGTATTAGGCACCTCTATACCGATAGTTCCTTTACCAGGAATAGGCGCAATAATTCTAATGCCAAGCGCTGCAAGACTTAGTGCTATATCATCTTCAAGATTCTTAATCCTACTAATACGCACACCAGCAGCAGGAATAATTTCATAAAGCGTTACTGTGGGACCTATTGTTGCAGATATTTTTGAGATACTAATATCATAATTCTTAAGCGTATTTATGATTTGATTTTTATTAGCTTCTAGCTCAGCGGGATCGTGTTCTATTTTTTCACTTCCGTGTTGTTCTAATAAATCAACCGTAGGTTTTTTATAATCTTTTAAATCTAAAATAGGATCATACGGAGCAGATTGTAATACTTTCTCAGCAGCAGAAATAGGCTGCTCTACTTCCTCCACTTCTGCACTTTTTATTTCTAACTCTAAAGAATTGTCATTAGCTAATTCTGAAGCTTTTACCTCTGGCGCTGAAGCCAATACTGGCTCTGGCATTGAGATTGGAGCTTGTACCACTACCGAAGCTGGTAACTCAACTTCTTCGTCGTCTTCTTTCGTTTCTTCTCTTTCTACTACAGCAAGGTTATTGGTAAAGCTTGGCTCTTCTTTTAGTTTTAATTCTTTATTACCACTGAGCGTATTTCCTTTTCTATCTTCTAAAATAGACTCAGCCTGTTCAGAAGAAATTTCATCCTCATCGCTTACTTCATTCTCCAGAAGAGTTTCCTCTACTTCTCGCTTACTAAAAGATGGTAACGAAGGATTAAATCTCCAAATGATATAGGCAAAAAATAAAACTCCTAGCAGCGCAATAGAACCAATACTACCAATGACACTATAAAGATATTGTCGACCCATATTACCTACAGAACCACCCCAAGGGAAAGCAGTATGCCCTACAATTACAGAAGCTGTGATAGATAACAAAGGAAGTCCTACAATTAGATATTTAATATTTCTAGAAATAGAAAATATCTTTTTACCAGAAAATAAATTGATACCTAGAATAAAAAATAAACTACAAAATAAATAACTGGCTACACCAAAACCTTTATAAATAAAAAAGTGAGAGATATAGGCACCGAAAGTACCCATCAAATTGGCCATTTTGCTTTCAGATGATAAGAGTAACTTATAACCCTCCGCAAATACTTTATCTTGATCTTCTTCCCAAGTAAACATATAAGAGGTGAACGCTATAAACAATAAAAAAGCAAATAGCAAGCAAAAGCTGCCTGCAATCTTGTGCGTTCGTTCATCTTGCATCAAAGTTTTTACCTCGACAGCCTCTTCTACCTCAGACGGAAAATTTGAGTCTTTCTTTGATATAGGTTTGGATTTCTTTTTCGTTATTGCCATTGCTTGCAAATATAACTATTTATACTAGTTGTAAGTAGTGAACAAAGCCTTCCAAATGAAAAAACAATCGGGCAAAAAGAAACACCAATTTCAATACCTAAATGGCCAAATCAATCCCCTTGCCAAGTGAATGATCTGCTGCCCACAGATGCTAAACCTTTTCCAGATTTGTCGTGAAACCTTTCAAGACCTTGTAGTAGAAATAACAACTTTTCGAAAATCCTTTTATCTCGGATAATTATTCCTTTTCTAAAAAATAAATTAAAAGAATCTGCGTTAGCTAAAAGAATGAAGTCCAATTTACCAACCAAAATCTCCAAAAATGAAACAAATATTTACATTAATAACCGCTGCAATTTTCTTTAATATCACAGCTACGGCGAATACTCACCTAAGCTCAACACTGGTTTATAATAATGAAAAAAGTGAAGTCAGCAATATAAGTTTTCTTCCTGTGTACGGCTTTACCATTAAGGTAACTAATAATGACGATAAGGTAGACATTTGGTGGAGAACAGAAACTGAAGTTGAAACAAAGACTTTTGAAATAGAACGCAGCACCGACGGAATTAATTTCACTAGTTTAGCCGTAGTAAACGGAGCAAAAAATAGCAACATCCCTTTGGAGTATAAAAGAACAGATGACAATCCAGTAAATGGTGTGAACTTTTATAGGGTTAAGGAAACTAGTAGCACAAATAGTATAAGTTATAGTGCCATTGCAAAAGTAAAAATGACAAAAGATGCCGTTGTAAAAATGTATCCTAATCCTGTGCAAGAAAGACTGACTATACAGTACAACGGAATGAACCCTTCTCTAATAAAAATCATAGATGGAATGGGCAGAACAGTGAAGTCCATTTTGCCAAACTCTATCAATAGCTTTGTAAGTATTGATGTGGCTTCACTTGCAGCAGGAACTTATACGGTCATTCTATTTGATAAAGAAACAATCATCCAAACAGATAGAATTCTAAAACGATAATCCAACATTTAAAAAAACGGCTGATTTCTGAAAAGAAGTCAGCCGTTTTTTTTACAGTGAAAAGCAAATTACTTTTATTTTCTAAAGTTCTAATGATTGCGGGAGCATAAGAAGAAAAGGAAGAGATTGTTGGTAATCTAACTGCTCGTAGAATAAACCTAAACGATTTAAATTTTTATAATACTCATTTACATTTCTATAATAGTATAATTCAGTTTGCAAGAACCAAACCTTTTCGCCTAGCATCTGTGCTAAAAACCATTTTTCTAAAAGACGCCCGGCTCGCCCATTCCCATCTTCAAATGGGTGAATGTTTACAAAACTTAAATGAATATAAGAGGCGTAATAAAATATTTCATTATGGTTAAGATTTTCACCGAGCAAATGTCTAATATCATCCCAAAGTTTCTTCATCAGTACTGGAACATTTTCAAATAGAGCTGCTTCAAATTGCACTCTAAAAGTTTGATGTTCCATCACTATCATATTCACTTTTCGATATTTCCCCTGCTTAGTTTTAGATAATAAATGCGTTGAAATTATCTTATGAGCCTTTAAAAAACTTTTTTCGGTAAGGTCAGTATTTTGAGCAAAGATGTAAGCATTATAGAGGTCGTTTGGTTTTTCTACCAGCTCCTTTTTGTAGTCTATATTCAGCATTTTAAATTTCACATAGCTGTCAATCTCCATTGGCTCACCCTCTATTTTGCTGCTTGCCATAGCCGAAACCGAAATGTAAAAATTAAAAGTATCAGTACTTATTTCGGCATCTTCTAATGCTTCAAATTTCGTAATGATATTGTCATTGTTGACGTTAGCCTTATAAGCCTCCAGTAAATCACCTTTTAAAATTGTTAGTTGGGCGTCACTCTTCGACATTTTTACTCAATTTAAAATGTAAGTTAGCTACTTTAAATTTACCTCTTTAAGACACCAATAGTAACAAGCACCCACCCTACAATAAAACATAGCCCTCCCACTGGAGTCATTATCCCCAACCAAACGGGAACATCTATTCCCTTTGTTTGAAAAAAACAAATAGCAAATAAAGACCCAGAAAATAATAGAATGCCCAAACCAAAAAGGCGAGCACAGCCCTTCAATATCTTTTCAGTAAAGTATTTCGATAGCGCAGCTAACAATAAAAACGCCATACTATGGTAAAGCAAATAATCAACCCCGGTATGAAAAATTTCAAAACTATTTGGGGTCAATATTTTTTTTAATTGGTGTGCCCCTAGCGCACCTAGGCCTATTGAGATGGCCATTCCCGCTGCACCCCATCTTATCAGTTGCTTAGCTATTACGTTCATATATTAATTTAAAAATATTATCAGCATCTGCAAAATTACTTATCTCGTAATTAGCTTTTTGATAATGCAAGGTTCTTTGTTGTAAATGCTTTCTTACGTTTTCTTCTAGTTCGCTAGGGCTAATATCTAAAAGCAAAGGTCTAGTGAGCTGATCCGTTTTAAGATTTTCTAAAATGTCTGCCACGCTAGCATTTAGCCAAATAACGATACCATGCTCCTTCATCCAATCTATATTATTATGAAAACAGGCAGTACCACCTCCGCAGGCTACCACAGAATTAATAAGAACCGCGGTCTGCTGCAGAACAATTTTTTCCATTTCACGAAAAAAACCTTCCCCTTCTTCTGCGAAGATTGTGGTAATGGGGGCGCCATATTCTGCTACTATTTTTTCATCAAGGTCTAGGAATGATAGCTGATGCTCGGCTGCCCATCGCTTACCAAAATACGATTTCCCAGTCGCCATCATTCCTATGAGATAAAAATTCATAGGAACAAAATAAAGGATATTTAGCTAAAACAAAGGGATTAAATTCTAAGAAACGTTATTAACAAAAATAAATAATCCTATTATTTCTTTTTATAATCTCCCCGCTTCCAAGACTTTATAAATTCGTTCCAAGCAAAAGGATTAAAGATATTCATAGGTGCCACTTGGCCAGCATACGAAAGCTTGGTGGCATTTTGCCTAAAAGCAAAATTAGCAGCTTCTCTTCCGTCTGTAGGTAGGCTCGACATTAACAACCTTCTTGTAGCGGCATCACTATTTTTTCTAGCAATGGCAATATTATCATCGGGCACAGTATTATTCACAAAATCTCTTTCAAATTGCTCTCTTGTAGGCCGTTGCCTAATGATAGTAGCAGGTAAGAAAATAGTGTCATTAACCATTAATTGTATAAGACTATACTGATTACCTTCGATATTAGTGGGAACATGGGCAAGCACCGGCTTAAACCCTATCGAAGTAAATTCTACATCATCGCCTTTAAGCACCACAATGCTAAAAACGCCATCATTATTTGTAATAGTACCACGATTTTGCCCACGCACCATTACACTTACGCTAGGTACACCTATGAGACTGTCTGCCGTCATTACAACACCATACAATTGTACCACTGAGTCTTTAAAATTCTCAAATTGTGCATTTGCCTTTGTAACACCAAGCAATAAAAATAAAATCGTGACTGGTAAATATTTATACATTTAATACATATACGATAAAATAAAAAAATACAATCTCTACAAGATAATAAAAAAAGACAATTTAAGTTCACAGTTCTTTCCTAATCCGCTTTTCCTAGCCTCTGCTTAGGACTATCAAACTGAGAGAAGTAATTATGCTGCAATACTTAAAAAAATAAATTATATGTTACCAAGTAAAGAACTGCCAACAAAGTACGGTCTTCAATGTGTAAATTTGCACCTATAAAATGTTTTTAACAAATAATTGAAATGACAGAACAAGCTATATTAGATGCACTTAGAAATGTAGAAGAACCAGACTTAGGGAAAGACCTCGTAACCCTTAATATGATAAAGGATATTAAGATTACCGGAAATGATGTAAGTTTTACGATTGTCCTTACCACACCTGCTTGTCCTATGAAAGAAATGATGGCAAAGGCTAGTGAGAATGCGATAAAGCTTCTGGTAAACAAAGAAGCCAAAGTACAAGTTAATTTTACTAGCAACACTACAACCGCAAGAGTAGATGCAAAAACGATGCTGCCGGGAGTAAAAAATATTATTGCTGTAGTAAGCGGTAAAGGCGGCGTGGGGAAAAGCACAGTAGCAGCTAATCTTGCTCTTGCTCTGTCTGAGAGTGGCGCAACAGTAGGTTTAATGGATGCAGATGTGTACGGCCCGAGTCAGCACATTATGTTTGGTATTAGAGGAGAGCGACCACTAATGAAAGATAATGGTGGCAAGGGTTTGATAGTACCGATAGAAAAATTTGGTATAAAAATAATGAGCATTGGATTGTTAGTAGATGAGCGACAAGCAGCAGTATGGCGTGGGCCAATGGCGAGTAGCGTCATCAAACAATTTGTAAGCGAAGTAGATTGGGGTGAACTGGATTATCTTGTTATAGATATGCCACCAGGAACTGGAGATATTCATTTAACGATTGTACAAACTGTTCCAGTAACAGGTGTGATAGTAGTTACGACACCACAACTAGTTGCCATTGCCGATGCCAAGAAAGGCATAGCAATGTTTGGTCAAGCACAGCTGAAAGTGCCTATCATAGGCCTTGTAGAGAATATGAGTTACTTCACGCCGGCAGAATTGCCAAATAATAAATATTATATTTTTGGAAAAGATGGCGGAAAAAATCTTGCAGAAGAATTTGACATTCCATTGCTTGGTCAGCTGCCCCTTGTACAAAGTATAAGAGAAGGCGGAGATGACGGCATACCTTTAATGCTCGGAGATGATGAGATCAGCAAAGCTGCATTCCAAGAATTTGCAGACAAAGCAATTAGAGGAATAGCAATGAGGAATGCGGAGTTGCCAGCTACTGAAGTGCAGAGGATTGTGGAAGGATAAGGAAAGATTTTAATTTTATTGAACTTAGAAAAGACAAAAGAAAACAGAGAGCATAAAAAAGGAGGGATAGGCAAAAACTTTATTTAGGAGTTAAAAGAGGTTGTATTGTTTGATAAAGAAGTTCCAGTGCTCGATCCATAAAAGTATAATCTATAACCTGTTTTTTATTTGCTTCTCCTCTGGTACCTCTAAAATCTGCAAAAGAAGTAATTGAGGTAGCAGGGATGCCTGCATCTTCAAAAACAATATGATCGCTATTGCGCTCTCTCATTCTTATGTATTGCCAATCCGAAGGATCATCAACAGGCATACTTGCAAAGTTGATTTTTCCTTTCCTTCTCATTTTTTTAGAGCGCTCAATTAATTCTGCTACAAATGAGGACTGCCTAATGCCAGTAAAATACATCTTGTTTTCTTCTTGGATACCCACGGCATCAAAATTTAGATTATACCTAATGGCTTTTCGGTTGACAAATAAATTAAGAAAATGCCTAGTGCCCGCATAGTTTAAATCTTGCGCACAGGTAGCCAAAAAAATCAGAGATCGTTTTGGTTTAATGCTATCAGAAATCAATAGTTCTGCAAGTGCCAGCATCATAGCTACGCCACTAGCATTGTCATTCATACCGTTATCAATGCTGTACTTCCCATCTATAAAACCATCATATCGCCGGTTTACATCATAATGTGCACTTATGATTATAATCCCACTAGCACTGTCCGTACCTGGTATGATCCCTACTATATTGTTTGCAGAATCGAACGAAGTTTTTGTCTGAAAAATAAATGGGTCAAAGAATTTTTGAAAGCCAGAAATTGGCGACAGTC
>JBBRHK010000145.1:0-7364 GCA_038222815.1 Chitinophagales bacterium | reverse complement strand
GATTTATAGACAAGGCTAAGGAAGAAAGTATTAATACTATATTAGATAATGTAGAATTAAAGCGTAAAGGGAAGCTCGATAAAGTATATGTTACAGGCTGCCTTAGCGAAAGGTATAGGCAAAATCTTGAGGATGAAATCCCAGAGGTAGATGCATTTTTTGGAACTATGGAGTTAGCACAAATGCTTAAAACATTTGAAGCGGATTATAAAGGAGAACTAGTAGGAGAGCGACTTCTAGCCACGCCGTCTCATTATGCTTATATGAAGATAAGTGAAGGTTGTAATAGAACTTGTTCTTTCTGTGCTATACCGCTAATGCGTGGTAAGCACGTAAGTAGAACGATAGAGAGTTTGGTAAATGAAGCAACACAACTAGTAAGCAGAGGCGTAAAGGAAGTGATGCTCATCGCACAAGAACTTACTTACTACGGTCTTGACATTTATAAAGAGCGTGCCTTACCTAAACTACTAAACGCACTAGCAGATGTGCCAGGATTAGAATGGATTAGGTTACATTATGCCTATCCTACCAAATTTCCTATGGAAGTATTGCAGGTGATCAGAGACCGAGATAATATTTGCAATTACTTAGATATGCCATTACAACATGCTAGTAATAGTATGCTAAAGGCAATGAGAAGAAATATTACGAGAGAAGAAATGGAAACGCTTGTGGAAGAAATCAGAGCAGCGGTACCTGGTATTTGTATTAGGACTACGCTTATTGCTGGTTTCCCCGGAGAAACGAGAGAGGATGTAGAGGAACTAAAAACATTTCTTACTAAAATGAAGTTTGACAGGGTAGGCATTTTTACCTACAGCCACGAAGAAGATACCTCTGCTCATTTACTAGAAGACAATATCTCTGCAGAAGAAAAAGAGGAGCGTGCACAAGAAATTATGGAGTTACAGCAAGAAATATCTTTGGAGAAAAATGAGGAGAAAATTGGCAAGGTATTTAAAGTGCTTATCGATAAAAAAGAAGCAGGCAGATACATTGGCAGAACCGAATTTGACAGCGTGGAGGTAGATAATGAAGTTATCATCAATACGAAGAAAAAACTTATTCCAGGCACATTTGTTCAGGTAAAAATTACCAAGGCTTACGACTACGATTTAGAAGGTGATATAGTAGAATAAAATTTTAATTAGCTTTTATCCATTATGGCATTTACTGCGAGTAATATTCAGTTTCAAAAAACCAATAGCTTTTCTAAATTAGTAAATGATTACCTAGATGGTAATGAAAGTCTTGCGCCTTTTTATCAATTTACTCCAAATGAAGATGGCATAGAGCAAGCCATCGAAGCTAGAAAGAAATTTCCTGTTGATAGAAATTTATTGTACCAATCGGTGCTTAAAAACTACGATGGGTATTCTTTATCTGAAAAACTAAAGGCAAATATTGAAGCATTACAGAATGATAATTGCTTTACCATTTGTGCAGCGCACCAACCTAATATTTTTACAGGGCATTTATACTTTATTTATAAAATATTACACGCTGTAAAGTTAGCCAATGCTTTATCAGAAAAACATATAGACTATGACTTTGTGCCTGTGTATTATATGGGTAGCGAAGATGCAGATCTGCAAGAGCTTGGAGAAATAGATATCCAAGGAAAGCATTACCAATGGGAGACAAAACAGACAGGAGCGGTAGGTAGGATGCTTGTAGATGCCAACCTTATTAATATCATTAACGAGGTAGCCAAGCAAATAGAAGTTTTAGAATTTGGCAAAGAAATAATAGAAAAATTAAGAGCCAGTTATGCAATTGGCATTACGATTGAGAAAGCTACATTTCATTTTGTTCATCATCTTTTAGAATCGTATGGGGTTGTAATTATTCTTCCTGATGACGATGATTTAAAAGCTGCATTCCTCCCAATCGTAGAGAAGGAATTAGAAACTCAATTTTCTAACAAATCTGTATTAGCTACCATTGAAAAACTGCCAGCTGCATATAAAATTCAGACAGAGGGTAGGGCTATAAATTTATTTTATTTAGAAAACGATAAGAGAGAAAGGGTAGAAGCGGTTGAAGATAAATTTACAATCGGCAATGAAGGAACTGCTATTTCGAAAGCTGAGTTAGTCTCACTTTTCAAGGCTGAACCCGCTAGAATAAGCCCCAATGTGATACTTCGTCCAGTTTTTCAGGAAATGATTTTACCCAATATCGTTTTTATAGGAGGTGGAGGAGAGCTAGCTTATTGGTTAGAGTTAAAAACTGTTTTTGAAAAAGTAAATGTATTTTTTCCTGTGCTAATGTTGAGAAACTCTTTTAGCTTAATGAGTAAACAGGAATTTAAATTACAAGAAAAGCTAAAACTTACTGATGAAGATTTGTTTTTACCAGAGCATATTCTCTTCAATAATTGGATAAAGAAAAATAATAAGGGCCTTAGTTTAACTCAACAAAAGGAAAACCTTTATGAACAGTATATGTTTATGAAAGATACAGCAGAGCATATAGACGAATCCTTATTTGGCCACATAGAGGCACTTGCTGCACAAGCTTTGAAAAAGGTAGATAATTTAGAAAAGAAAATAATTCGTGCTGCTAAGCGAAAAGAGCAGGATACTGGCAATCAAATGAGCAAATTAAAATCTAGTTTTTTCCCAAACGGCAGTCTACAAGAAAGGGTAGATAATATTGTGTTCTGGTATGCAAAATATGGAGAAACCATCATCAAAGAGATATACGAGCATAGCACTAGTTCTACAGCCTCATTTACGATTATAAAAGGAAACTAAGATGGGGCGAGTAATGGCAATAGATTATGGGGCAAAAAGGACTGGCATTGCTGTCACCGATCCTATGCAGATCATTGCTACAGGCCTTACAACTATTCCTTCGCATACCATAATAGATTTCTTAAAGGAATATCTTAAAACAGAAACGGTAGAACTCATCCTTATTGGATTGCCAACTAACTGGGATGATACCGCCACCCACGGCTCAAAACCGTCACAAGATGCCTACAATAGGCTTGTAAAAAACTTTCCTAATATTCCCATAAAGCAGGTAGATGAGCGGTACACATCTAAAATGGCCAAAAATGCGATGATAGAAATGGGTATGAAGAAAAAGAACCGTCAACAGAAAGAAAATCTTGATGTGATAGCCGCTACCATTATTTTACAAGAATATTTACAGTAAAACTATCAACCTTCTCCCCAATAAAAATTAAATTTGCGAAAGCAAAAGCTTAAAAATAGTTTATGAACTTACCAATTGTAGCATACGGCTCTCCAATTTTAAGAAAAGTGTGTGATGATATAGACGAGAATTACGAAGGTTTGGAAAAACTTTTAGAAGATATGTGGGAGACCTTATACAATAGTAATGGCGTAGGTTTGGCCGCTCCTCAAATTAATAAGCCTATCAGGCTATTTCTTGTAGACAGTAAGCAAATACTCGAAAACTTAGATGAAGAAGATATAGATGCCTATCCAAATGATGAAGGATATAAGGGTGTTTTTATCAACGCTGAAGTACTATCCTTATCGGGTGAAGAATGGAAATATAATGAAGGCTGCCTTAGTATTCCCAAGGTGAGAGAAGATATTTTAAGGCACAAAGAGGTAGAAATTGAGTTTCTTGATGAGCATTTTAAAAAGCATACAATGACTTTCAATGGTATTACCGCAAGGGTAATTCTGCACGAATATGACCATATAGAAGGTAAACTCTTCATTGACTATCTAAAGCCAATAAAGCGTGCTTTAATAAAACGCAAGCTTGAAGATATAAGCAAAGGAAAAATCACAATGGATTACCGGATGTGTTATCCCAAATAAATTGACTATGAAGATTTTACTCATAATCAATCTTTTATTTCTGAGCATTTGCTGCAAAGCACAAGAAACCACCACAGATACTTTAGGAAAAAAAATAATTACACTCAGTGAAGTTGTAATTAGTAAAAAGCTAAATGTAGAAAAGTTTATCGCCACTATTCAGAGCGATAGCAGTTTTTACAAAGCATTCAAGAATTTACGACTAGTAGGTTATGATGCATCTAACGACATAAGAATGCAGAATAAAGCAGGAAAGAATCTTGCTGCTTTACAAAGTAAAACAAGACAATTACGCCAAGATAATTGCAGAACTATGCAAACCCTTGAAGAACAAGTGCAGGGCGACTTTTATGAGAGTAACGGCGACTATAATTATTACACCGCTGCGATGTATGCCTCACTCTTTTACACAAAAGGGAAAATATGCAACGAAAATAATATAGTGGGCAATGAGCAATTAAGCACCTCCAATAAAAAGGGAATGGAAAAGCATAAAGAGCAATTAAAAATGTTGTTCTTTAATCCTGGAAGAAAAATAAAAGGGCTTCCATTTATGAGTGGTAAGACGGAAATATATAGCGATGATATAGCAAATGAATACGATATGCAGATAGATGCAGAAACCCACAATGGTGCGGAGTGCTTAGTCTTTACACAGACTGCAAAACCTTCAGCAAAAGGAAAAGTGGTGATAGATGCGATGAAGACTTGGTTCGATGAAAAGACAATGGATGTAGTGGCCAGAACTTATTCCTTAAGTTATGATGCACTGTTTTATGATTTTAAAGTAGATATGGAAGTGCAAATCAAAAACATCAATGGTATAAATGTACCTTATTTGGTGCGCTACAATGGCAATTGGAAAGCGGTTACTAAAAAAAGAGAAAGAGGGATTTTTACGGCGACTTTATATAATTTTGTTTTGTAGCTTAATATATATATTATTGCTTATGTCTCTTTCCACACAAATAACTTATTTATTCCTGCTTGCACTTCCTATAGCTTGCATAGCTTGGACTGTTACACACGAGGAAATATTTGCAGAACCTAGAAACTACTGCACTAAACAATCTAAAAATTGTAACAATATTTTTAAAAGAAAATTCTTTTATCTCTTCACTTGTGAATATTGCTTTAGTCATTATGTTACTTTAGCTTTCCTCTTCATTGCTGATTATCATTTACTTTTTTTAGATTGGCGAGGATTTTTAATAGGCGGATTTGCATTAGTATGGATTGCCAATGTATATATGAGTCTTTTTGCCTTTTTGAGGGTAGGTATGAAAAGAGAAAAAATGGAGGCTGATATAAAAGAAGTAAAACTTGAAGAGATAAAAGAAGAGAAATCTTAATTCCTCATCTATCAAAGAGTGGTAATTGTTAAAAAACTCCTTACAATCTTTAAAATAAACATAGCGATAATTTCTTGGCATCATCCTTGCAAATAGGTGAAAAAAAACGCCATGAAAAGAATAATCCTATTTGCATTAATGTTTGCAACAGTATCTACAGCATTTGCACAGAAGAAAAAGGCAACCACTAAAAACACGAAAACTTCGTATAAGAATTATGTGGCCTCAGTAGAAAGAAAGAGTAAGGATGCTACAGATACCTTAAAATTTTATTCAGCACAAGAAGATAGTATGCGTTTAGCTGCTGACAGCATAGATCTAGTAATGATGGATAGCACAAGGCAAGTTTGGCTTGACTCGATGTACTTAATTATTGATGATGCTGGAATGCAGAATGCTAAAAACATTTCAATCAGCCAAGCTACTCGAGATAAAAAAGAGTCCGACATCATCAATTCTTTGCGTAAGTTAAAACTCTCTAGTACTCAGCTAAGCAGGGTAAGAACGACTACTGCAATGTACTATGATGAACTAGAGCTTATCAATGGTAACGACAATTTGATGGAGGTGGAGAAGACTCAAAAAACCCTATCTTTAAACCAAGATAGAAACTTGAAACTAAAAACCATAATAGGTACCAAGAAATATAAAAAATGGTTAAAGGCTAGTACAGAAGAGGTAGTGCCAATGACCAAAGAAATTTAATATTAAAGATTTTAATACGGTTTGACTAACCTAGGGCTGCGCTTAATTCCCCATAAAAGCGTGGCCCTTATTTTTTTGTAAGCTCATACAAGATATCATCTAGTCCATTCATTTTTATCTCATAGATGGTTTGCATTTGCATTCCCAGTTTACCTTTAGGAAATCCTTTCATAGAGAACCATTCAAAATAGGAGATAGGCAGTTTCATTAATGGACGCTTAGCATATTTTCCAAAAGGCATTTCAGCAAGAGCAGCTTCTCTTACAAGACTTATATCCGGCATAGGCACATCTTCCATTACTATCTTGATTTTACACTAGGTACTACAGGAAGACTTTCATTGCCGTCTGCACTCACTGCTTGTACCGCAAAGAAATAGTTGTCCTTGCTATAAGGTAATGTAACACTCAATTCCTTTGTATATATTTTCTTTTGCCAAAAAGCACTTGTCGTTTCTCTTATTAAAATATAGTATCCTGCGGCATTTCCAGTTGCTGGGCTTTCCCAAAGGAGACTAGTGAAATTATTCAGCTTGGTAACATCAATCTGCACTTTTTGAGGAACAGCAGGAGCTAGCGCAAGGTTTGCAAGATTAGCCAAGTTTATAGCTGTATTTTTTCTTAAGTATTCAAAATCTAAAAACTCTGGAAGGTCCCCATATTGAATACCGTTTTCCTTTCTTACGTCTTGGTGTTGATGTTCATAATTTTCATTCATCTCTGTAAATCGAACAGCAGCATAGCCATTCTCTACATAAGGCGTGTGATCTCCACCTCTTAAAAAACGATCATTACGATATACTAATACTACCGTTATATTATCTACATAACGTTCTCCTACTTCCTTAGTATATCTAGCCAATTGTCTGCTAGCACCATCGTTTTCTAAACCTAATTGCCTAATATTAGAAGCTTTTTTATCTAACTCATAATAGGGTAGTCCTTCACTAAATACTCTAAGTTTTGTATTATCTATTATTTTGGTACCATTGCTATTATTGCTACCCATAATATCATTGTTAAGAACGGCTTCTATCGCTACGTTCTCTAACTTGTTCTTATCAGCAAAGTAATTTGCACCAAGCAATCCTTGCTCTTCGCCACTTACTGCAATAAAAATGATGGTAGCAGGAAAACTTTGCTTGCTCATTATCCTTGCGCATTCTAATACAGCAGATACGCCACTTGCATCATCATTAGCTCCGGGAGCATCGCCCACACTGTCCATCACATTAGTCCGCATAGCATCTAAGTGACCAGAAATGATAAAGATTCTTTTATCATTTACATCAGTTCCTTTAAGTGTCGCCATTACATTTCCAAGTACAAGAGGACGATCTACTCTACGACCATTTGGTTGTAAGGTAGTTGTATCTATCATTGCAGAAAATCTTGAATTACCTTTTCCAAATTCATTAAACTTACTGAGTACCCAAAGTCTAGCTGCACCTATGCCTCGGTCTTTTTTATTTTGTGTACTCAACGTATTTCTTGTCCCA
>JBBRHK010000144.1:0-7401 GCA_038222815.1 Chitinophagales bacterium | reverse complement strand
TTTCTCGTAAAGTTTTTCTTTACCATTAAATGCTTTTGGTCACGACATCAATAGAATCACTTATTGATTATTAATCTGCACTAGCTCATTTTATATTAACGCTGCTGCACAGATTATTTAGACCAAAAATTTTATAAAATGAAATACAAAATACATAAGGTATTGTTTGTATGCTTTGCGCTGCTTTTAGCAACACAGAGTGATGCACAAATACAAGTATCGGGTACTATTATAGATGCCAATACAAAACAACCTGTAGAAAAAGTTTCTATATCTAACCAAAAGAACAATGATGTTTTTACAGTAGGAGATGCTCAGGGTAAATTTAACTTCCAATCCATAGCTGGCGAAGCTATTTTGTTTTCTGCGACAGGATATTTTCCTACAGCTATTTTAGTAAGCAAGGATACGAGTTTCATTCTGGAACTCAAGAGAGATAATAGTCTTCTCGATAACGTAATTATTCTTTCGGAATCTTCAAAGAGTATTTTCAATGGAATAAGCAAAGTGGACTTAACACTTTTACCCATAAAAAGTTCGCAAGATTTGATGCGCATAATGCCAGGTCTTTTTATAGCCCAGCACGCAGGTGGAGGAAAAGCAGAGCAAATTTTTCTTAGGGGTTTTGACAATGACCACGGTACAGATATTGCTGTGTCTGTGGATGGGATGCCGGTAAATATGGTAAGCCATGCACACGGTCAAGGATATGCGGATGCTCACTTTATTATTCCAGAAACGATGAAATCAATTGATTATGGTGGTGGTTCATACTACGCTAATCAAGGAAATCTAAACACATCTGGATATATTGCTTTTAATACTGCTAGAGAGATTGAGAAAAGCAAAGTGCAGCTAGAAGCAGGTTCTTTCAATACTGCAAGAGCGTTAGTGATGCTAGATTTATTAAAGAAGAATAAGCAAAAGCAATCTGCTTACATTGCCTCAGAATTTAATTATACTGATGGTCCTACAGAAAGCAAGCAGTTCTTCAACCGATTTAATATTTTTGGAAATTACATTAATCATATAAATAAAAATTTGACACTTAGAGCTATGGCTTCTGCTTTTAAAAGTAGCTGGAATGCTTCTGGGCAAATACCGCAGAGGTCATTAGATGACGGAACTATTGATAGGTTTGGTTCAATCGACCCCACTGAAGGTGGAATTGTTTCAAGGTATAGTCTTAATCTTTTTGCTGAGCAAAAACTTTCAAAAAATAGAACCTGGGTAAATCAAGTATTTGCCATCAAAAATAAGTTTGAGCTCTATTCAAATTTTACCTTTTTCTTAGAAAATCCAATTGATGGAGATGGAATTGTGCAAAGTGAAGATAGAGATATTGTAGGGTTCAAATCTACATACGGTAAGAAGGGAAGCATTGGTAATGCAGTAGTTACTTCTACTTATGGTATTGGTTTTAGGTATGATGCTTCTAATACCTTGCTTTCTAATCAGGTGAGAAGGACAATTACTACTGCAAGGAGTGCAGGTGTTGTAAATGAGCTAAACACTTATGGATTTATTAATCAAGAATTCCGGTTCAATAAATTTCTATTGGAAGCCGCAGTAAGAGGCGATTACTTTCAATTTAGATACCGAGATTTTTTAGTGAGTAATCAACTTCCTCAACAAGCAAAAAGTATTGTGAGTCCAAAATTTAATTTGCAGTATAATTTCAGCAAAGAAGTACAACTATATGTGAAGACGGGAAAAGGTTTTCACTCTAATGATAGCCGAGTGGTGGTACAAAATGCAGGACAGCAAATACTGCCGGCTTCTTACGGATCAGATCTCGGAATTTTTATAAAACCAACTAAAAGACTTTTTGTGAACGTTGCTATTTGGAACCTTTACTTAGATCAAGAATTTGTTTATGTAGGTGATGCTGCTATCGTAGAGCCAAGTGGGAGAAGTGTAAGGCAAGGTCTTGACTTCATAACACGCTATCAAATCAGTAACCATTTATTTGCGAATGTGAATGTCAATTTTACAAAGCCGAGAGCTAGAGACGAAGGTAAAGGTAGCGACTATATTCCGCTAGCACCAACCTTTACAAGTACTGCCGCACTTACTTACAAAAAGCCAAGCGGATTTGGCGGAATGTTAAGTTACAGATGGATAGGAGATAGAGCAGCCAATGAGGATTACAGCATTACAGCAAAGGGATATTTTTTATTAGAGGGAGCTTTGAGTTATACAAAAAGAAATTATGAACTAGGTCTATCTTTTGAGAATATCTTTAATATTAAATGGAATGAAGCACAATTTGCAACGGAAAGTCGGTTGAAGAATGAATCTGCTTCTGTAGAGGAATTACATTTTACACCGGGAGCTCCAGCAAATGTAAGATTGAAGCTATCGGTGAATTTTTAGTTTGTTTTAAATTGATAATGAGTTTGAGTTTTAATTGTTGCATACTATTTTGAATTATTATTTAGCACTTTTCGTATACAAAATAATGAATTAGATGTAATGAATTTAAGGAGACAAAATGGGACTCGTATCTCTATTTCTATTATTCACTTTTTGAAAGTGATTTCTGTGACACAGAAGTCACTTTTTTTATGACTTTGTTACTCCACTAAATACGTTGATGCAGTTTTAGCTATTTGTAAAAGCTTTTGGAAATAAATCAAGTCGGTCATTTAGAAGCGACTGAATTCGCTTTTTTAAAATCGCTTTCCTTTACAAAACCTTTACTTCCATCCTTCAGTTTGACCCTATAGAATCCGTTAGTAAATGCTTCCGAAGTTGCAATAAAACCAGTTTTGATGTTATAGGGATTTTTGCTGTCTGGGCCAGCATAGAGATTGGCAGTAGTGCCAAGTTTTACTGATTGCAACAATTTTCTTGGATTAGGAGTAATAACAGTAGCAGTTTTTTTTACAAAATGTAAAGGGTCCACAGCGCCACTTCTTCCATAAATACCCAAGTGCAAGTGCGGCGGAGTGGTTTTGGCGTTGCCCGTATTGCCTACTGTTCCTATTATTTGCCCTTTGGATACTATGTCGCCAGCTTTTACTTTTTGCTCATCTAAGTGAGCATGATAGATGGTAAAGTCTTCACCTTTGGGGCGGAGAGAAACAACTTTTCCACCTATTTCTGTTTCGTCAATATAGGCTATAGTTCCATCGGCCTCAGCTAAAATCTTGCTGCCCTTCGCTGCAAAAATATCTATGCCCTCGTGTTTCCTTGCGCCACCGTCTCTGGGATCACCCCAAAGACTTCCGATGTTGGATTTTGATTTGGGATCGATAGGAAAATCTAGCCCAGGAAGTACCTGAATAGCTAGCTTAAAATTTGCATTGACTTCGATCTTTGGCTGAAATTTCACAATATAATTCCCACCTAACTCTGAAAAATAGTTAGCCGCTTTTACTATGCTATCTGCCGAGGCTAGTATTTTTTTGCCCGTTCCGTCTTGCTCCCATATTTCTATAAAGGCTGGCATAGAGAAACTGTCAATAGAGTAGGAAGCAATAATTCGTTGACCAGGTTTTAAGTTGATTTGAAAAGCGTTGGCATCTGCTATTCCTACATTAGTTGAACCATATTCGGCATAAGAATCTGTTATCAAATGGGGGTGATCTAAGGCAAAGTTTCCTGCGTAGTCCCAAGCGGTGAGCACAGTAGGGTTTTTCTTTTTTAAAACTTCTTGGTAGCGCTCCTTGGCAGATTTTTTGGCAAAAATATCTTTGCCAAAATTGTTGCAGGATATGGTAAAAAAGATACCTGAGATGATAAGGAAGATTAAGTATTTTTTCATAGTCAACATTATTCAAAAACGTTGCCATTAAAACTAAAGAATAAAACTTACTCACAATTCGTTTAAACAGCTCTTTCTGTTATAATTAACTTTCCATATTTGGTTAACTTGCAGGTATGCAGCAATACCTTTCCCTTTTACAACATATTATAGATACTGGTACAGATAAAGAAGATAGAACTGGTACAGGCACAAGAAGCGTTTTTGGTCATCAAATGCGATTTGATTTGAATGAGGGATTTCCTTTGGTAACCACTAAAAAAGTACATCTGAAAAGCATTATTTATGAGTTGCTGTGGTTTCTTAAAGGAGATACCAATATTGCATATTTGAAGGAGCATAATGTGCGCATCTGGGATGAATGGGCAGATGAGAATGGTGATCTCGGGCCAGTGTATGGACAGCAATGGAGAAGCTGGGCAGGAAGTGATGGTAAGGTCTATGATCAGATTGCTGATGTCATTCATCAATTGAAAACAAATCCAGATAGCAGAAGGATGATTGTGAATGCTTGGAATGTTGGTGACCTACAAGAGATGAAATTGATGCCCTGTCATTGTTTGTTTCAATTTTATACAATCGTAGGGGAAAATGGGAAGAGAAAGTTGAGTTGTCAACTGTATCAACGCTCAGCAGATGTATTTCTCGGAGTGCCTTTTAATATTGCATCTTATGCGTTGCTTACAATGATGATAGCACAAGTATGTGATATGGAAGTGGGAGATTTCGTGCACTCTTTTGGCGATGCACATTTGTACAAAAATCATTTTGAGCAAGCTACAGAGCAGTTGAGCCGAAGCTCTTTTTCTTTACCACAAATGAAGATAAATGCTTCAGTAAAAAATATCGATGATTTTCAATTTGAAGATTTTGAACTTTTGAATTATCAAAGTCATCCAGGCATAAAGGCTCCTGTGGCTGTTTAAGTTTTTCTGTTATAAAATATAAATAATATGATTTCTCTAATCTCTGCAGCAGATGAAAATAACGCCATAGGCTTTAAAAACGATTTGCCTTGGCATCTGCCAAAAGACATGAAATTTTTTAAAGATAAAACTTGGGGAATGCCGATTGTAATGGGGCGTAAAAGTTTTGATGGATTAGGTAAGCCGTTGCCAGGTAGGCTCAATGTCGTGATAACAAGACAAGAAGATTTTAAGGTAGATGGTGCCGTTGTGGTGCACGATTTAGATGCTGCTATTGAAGAGGCGAAGAAGGCAAATGTGAATGAGATAATGGTGATTGGTGGAGGTGAAATATATAAGCTTGCAATTGAAATTGCAGATACCATTTACCTTACTAGAGTTCATACTAAAGTAAAAGAAGCGGATGCTTTTTTTCCGGAGATAGATAAAAGTGTTTTTGAGCTAGAAGCCAATGTAGATTTTTATGCAGATGAGAAGCACGCTTTCGATTATAGTTTTCAAACCTGGAAGAGAATATCCTAATTTATAAGATGTACAATTCATTTGCCCTCGGCAAAAAATATATTAGTTACAGACTAAAAGCTAGCAATGGCAAGGGGCACGGAGTGCATTCTCCTTTCGTATTTAATTTTATAAAGGATGTACTAAGAAATAAAAATCCGCTGCCATTTGCAGCAAGTATTGAAGCTAGGAGGGCTGCTTTGCTTACAGATAAGTCTATAATTAGTGTTATAGATTTTGGTGCAGGCTCTACTACTATAAAATCAAATCAACGTCAGGTAGCTACTATTGCAAAATCTTCATTGAAGCCGAGAAAATATGCAGAATTGATTGGTAAAATAGTGCAGTATTTTGATGTCCAGTCTTCTTTAGAACTCGGTACTAGTTTAGGCACTACTACTTCTTACATTGCTTTGTCTAATCCAAAAGGAAACGTTTTTAGTTTTGAAGGGGACGAAAATATTGCTGCCATTGCTCAGCAACAATTCAATGTATTAAGTGTTAAGAACATTCAACAAGTTATTGGCTCATTTGATGCTACGCTACCTAGATTTATCGAAGATGGTCAGAAAGTGGATTTGTTTTTCTTAGATGGCAACCATAGGAAACAGCCTACTTTGGATTATTTTAAAATGCTACTTCCAATATCGAATGAGTATTCTATTTTCATTTTTGACGATATACATTGGAGCGAAGAAATGGAGTCTGCTTGGGAGGAAATAAAGAAAAATGAAAGAGTTACACTTACCATTGACTTGTTTTTTATAGGCTTGGTTTTTCTTAGAAAGGATTTTTTAATTAAACAGGATTTTATTATCAAATATTGAAAATGGCTAGGCAATAAATGCTTATCTTGTTTCCATAGAAACGAATACGACTTATGAATATAGCTGTACTTAAAGAACCTTCATCAGAAACGAGGGTAAGTATCTTACCAGAACATATTTCACTTTTAAAAAAAATGGGCGCCAATGTTACAATTGAATCTGGTGCAGGTCGATTGTCATTTGCTGAAGATGATAAGTATATAGCAGCCGGCGCCAATGTATCTAGCAGGCAAGAAGCATTAAGCAATGCTGATGTTATTGTTTCTATAAATACACTTAATAACGAGGAGTTAAATTTAATAAAAGGCAAGGTAATGCTTGGGTTTTACCAACCATTATTTTATCCAGAATTAGTATCTGCAGCGGCTTCTAGCAATATGACAGTATTTAGTATGGATATGCTTCCTAGAACTACTCGTGCACAAAGTATGGATGTACTGAGTAGCCAAGCAAACATTGCAGGATATAAAGCTGTGCTTACAGCGGCTAATGTTTTTCCAAAATATTTTCCAATGTTTATGACTGCTGCAGGAAGTATTCCTCCTGTAAAAATGCTGATTCTCGGTGCTGGCGTGGCTGGCTTACAAGCTATTGCTACAGGGCGTAGGCTTGGTGCTGTGGTAGAGGTTTTTGATACAAGGCCAGCTGTAAAAGAAGAAGTAATGAGCCTTGGAGGAAAATTTGTAGAAGTAGAAGGCGCTGCAGATGCAAGTAAAGCTGGTGGTTACGCAGTAGAGCAAACAGCTGAGTTTCTTGAAAGACAAAAACAAAAAATTGCAGAGAGTGTGGCAAAGGCTGATGTGATTATTTCTACAGCGCAAATTCCTGGGAAGAAAGCACCTATTTTAATCACAAATGAAATGCTGGCTTCTATGAAAAATGGTTCTGTAATAGTTGATCTTGCTGCATCTAGCGGTGGTAATACTTCACAGACAAAAAATAACGAACAGATAAATTATAACGGAGTTACCATTGTAGGAAATAGTAACCTTCCATCCTTAATGCCTAGCGATGCTAGTAAATTATATGGGAAGAATATTTGTAATTTTCTTCAACTCATCATTGATAAGGAAGGTAAATTAAATTTGAATTTTGAAGATGATTTGGTGTTAGGGACTTGCATTACACATAACGGAAAAATAACGAATGAAAGAGTAGCTACTCTTTTGTAAATAAAAAATAATAATAGAAGTATGGAGCAGTTTTTACAAATGATATACAACCATCAAGAAATGATCTACATCGTTGTCTTGATGATTTTTGTAGGTATTGAAGTTATAGGAAGGGTACCTAGTGTACTGCACACGCCGCTTATGAGTGGGGCTAACGCCATACATGGCGTAGTAATTATTGGAGCCATCATAGTAATGGGTAAAGC
>JBBRHK010000143.1:0-7416 GCA_038222815.1 Chitinophagales bacterium | reverse complement strand
GAATATTGGTGAAGAGTGTGCAATGTTTGAAGCGATCCATGGTTCAGCACCAAAAAGAGCGGGACAAAATGCTGCTAATCCTTCTGGATTACTACAGGGAGCCATTATGATGCTGAATCATATAGGACAAACAGAAGTAGCAGAGAAAGTACAAAATGCTTGGTTGAAAACAATAGAAGATGGGAAGCACACCTATGATATTTTCAAAGCAGGAACTAGCAAGGAAAGCTTGGGCACTAAAGAATTTGCACAAGCCGTTATTGCAAATCTAGGTCAAGCACCATCTACGTTCAGGCCAGTAAGTTATTCTAATAACCAAGCGCTTTCTTTACCAAAATATAAGCGCAGACCCGCTGCTGACAAGAAGCTTGTTGGTGTAGATGTATTTGTACACTGGCCAGGACTGGATCCAGATGAGCTAGCTGAGAAGATGAAAAAGATAGAAAAAAATGGCATCGAACTTACAATGATTACTAACAGAGGTATAAAAGTATGGCCAGAGGGATTCCAAGAAACCTTTTGCACGGATCACTGGCGTTGCAGATTTAAACCTCAAGCCGGAGTTACAATTAGTAAGGATAGTATCATTGCTCTTTTACAAGATGCTGTATCAGAAAATATCGACTCTATAAAAACAGAAAATCTTTATGATTTTGACGGAAAAGCTGGATACTCACTTGGTCAAGGTCAATAACTAAATAATAGATAAATTATGAATATTCAATTAATAGATGGCGCCTTTGATACAAAAGAAGGACTAGAACTCATCACTCAAATGCTGCATATAAAAATAAAATATTGCGAAAATAAAATAAGCAATAGTACAGCAGAAGAAGATATTAAAGCCAGAGAAACTAAAATAAAGCGACTACAAAAAGAACTATTTGAGCTCAGAGAATTTGTAGGAAACTCCAAAAATAATCTCGTGGTAAATGCCATAATAAGCATTAAGTAATTAGCGGCAAGTAAAACTTTAAATAGAGTAACGCTTAGCAGTAAAAACTGAGTAACAATCAATAAATCTTATAAAAAAATAAATAATGGCAACTGAAAAAAAATTAAAGCTAGTAGATGGTACATTCTCTGCTAAAGACAGCAAAGAAATATTGTTGAATATATTTTCGAGTAAAATAAAATTTCATCAACTCAAAAATTTTAGCTCTCAAGAACTAAATGGTATTGATGACAAAATTGCAATGAAAAGAATTCCACAATTGAAAAAATGTATAGATACTATACAAAAAACACTAGCTATTGCAGAAAAAAAAGGGAAAAAAGTAATTCTTAAATCTGAAGTTTTTCTTACTATAGAATAATAGTAATTACGTTTTTTTAAAAAGATTGCTACCTAAAAAATAGCGATCTTTTTCCTTTTGAGTAAAAATTAATTCTGTACAATCTTAACAGCCTTAAAGAACATAAACAATGATATGGCAACAAAAAGTATTTTTCCCAAGTTGAGTTTTCTACGCTTCTCGCTTACCTTCTATTCCTCTGTGGCACGTTGCAATCTATCATTTATTGACTTTCCTAAACTATAATCTGGCAATTGCTCTGCAATAATTAAGTCTAGCTCTAACTTATCTAAGTGATGCATAGCAGCATATAATTTGCTAGCAGCTTCTTTTAAATCTTCGTTTTGTGACAATAGTTCTTGATGAAAAATATTTTCTATCATTAATTTTTTACTAAAAAGTAAGAGACCTATTTTCTTACCAGGATTCGAAGCAATAGCTTCTGCTACATTTTGTACTAAAATAGTTTTAGTCATTGGTGCGTAATGCCTAAGCAGCATCCCCGGAGCTTCTGGAGCAGATTCGCTTTTATTTCTCACTACTACTTTTCCTATAACATCTTTTATATCTTCTACAGCAATAGCCCCTAACCTGTACAAAATAGCTTCGTCTTCCTCAAATCCTATAATCGTAGATTCTATTCCATTTGCACAATCGCCGCCTTCTAATACCATCTGCAATGTATCACCAAAATATTCTTGTACATGTACCGCCTTAGTAGGACTGATACAACCAAATGGATTAGCACTAGGAGCTGCTAGAGGAAAATCTAATTGACGTAATAAGGCTAACGTAACCGGATGATTGGGCATTCTTACAGCCACAGAGTCTTTACCAGCAGTAATAATATCAGGGATTCCTTTTTGCTTCTTTAGCACTAGTGTGATAGCTCCTGGCCAGAATGTTTCGGCTAGCAGCTTAGCTTTATCTGGAATATCAATGGCAATTTCTAACAATTGTGCCATAGAATGAATATGTACAATAAGTGGATTAAATAAAGGTCTTTGTTTGAGATCAAATATTTTTTTTACAGCAGCCTCATCATAAATATTTGCCGCTAGCCCATACACTGTTTCTGTTGGGATAGCTACAAGGTTTCCAGCTTCTAGAATCTTAGCAGCTTCCTTTATATCGTTTGAAATGCCGTGCATTTTCGGTTCTTATTTTATTTGTTACTATCGTGATTTCCCTTTTTTGGTCAAGTAAAAATTATCCTATACTACCAATCTACAATAAGAAATGGCTGTAAAAATATTCATTTTAATTAATAACAATTAGAACCTTTACTCATATCTATGATTTTCTGTACACAGCAACAGTTCTACTACATTATATTCAGAGCCACAAACAAAAGTTAGGTAACAGATTCAAAATAAAAAAACCCAGCATTTTCTACAATGCTGGGGCTAATATTTTATAACCTCTATGTTATTATTGAGGTATTACATTATCCTTTATCCTTTTAAAATAGGTTGCTTTAAATCGTTTGCCTACTATTTTACCTTGTACCTCTGCTTTACTTATGGCATTGCAAAATCCATCTTCATCGTGTGCATCTCCAAAGTCGTGAATGCTAGCACCATCTACAAAATATGATTTGCCATCTATACGTACAGCAAGATCACAACTCTTTCCTTTTAGATCAAGCTTACATTCGCCACAAGCAACCTCAACAACTTGTATTTTCTTTTTTGGATCCGGAGTGCTCATACTAGAAGGTGCTTGTGCAAAGGCAGTAATACTAGCCAACACAAAAAAAGCTGCTAAATAAATTGTTTTCATTTGTCTATTTTTTAATTATTAAAATTTCTTATTCTATACTTTTTTGGCAGAAATATATCCATTTTTATGTAGCCACTGAATCACTTTGTCTCTGTGATCTCCCTGTATAATTACTTCTCCATCTTTAACTGCACCGCCAGTTCCACAAAATGTTTTTAGCTGCTTCCCTATCTTCTCTTGTTCTTCTTCGCTCGCTATCAAGTTGGCAACAAGTGTAACTATTTTTCCTGCCCTATGTTTCGTACTTCTTAGCACTTTTATTTTTTGATCTTTAGCTAGAATTTCTTCCATCGCTTGCTCGTCATCATAGCCTAGTGCTACATAATTCGGATCAGTACTGTACACTAGTGGCGAAGACGATTTTTTATGCTTATTACTCATCAATTCTTATTTTTTCAAAACTGCTTTAAGGCTCAAATCTACACTACGAGCTTGATGTATTAGTGCGCCAGAACTTATAAAATCTACTCCCGTAGCTGCGTAGGATTGTATATTTTCCAGATTTATACCGCCACTAGCTTCTGTTTCACAAGATTTATCAATAATAGCTAAAGCTTCTATAATGAGAGCTGGCGAAAAATTATCAAGCATTATTCTATCCACCTTACCTGTGGCCAAAGCTAGTTTTACATCTTCTAAATTTCTTGTTTCCACTTCTATCATAATGCCTAGCTTATGTTCTTGCACATAGGCGTAAGCTTTATCAATGGCTTTAGTAATACCGCCACAATAATCTATATGATTATCTTTAAGCATAATCATATCGTACAATGCCATTCTATGATTCTCCGCTCCTCCTATTTTCACTGCTTGTTTTTCTAGTAGTCTAAAATTGGGTGTTGTTTTTCTAGTATCTAAAATCCTTGTATGATAATCTTCCACTGCCTGCACATACTTTCGGGTGAGCGTCGCAATACCAGACATCCGTTGCATAATATTAAGCGCTAGCCGCTCACAAGTAAGAATAGTATGCACAGCTGCATCTACTTCAAAAGCAATATCACCAAAATGCATCGTATCGCAATCTTGCATTTCTTGGTGAAAAACTGCAGAAGGTTCTACCAATTTAAAAACCTTCTCTGCTACTGTAATTCCTGCAATAATGCCCTCATCTTTTACTTTTAAAATAGCAGTTCCTTGCTGGCTTTTGTCTATGGTACTTAAGGTAGAATAATCGCCTGGACCTATATCTTCTGCAAGTGCATCCCTTATTAATTTTTCCAATTGCTCCTCGTAATTATTCATATTCCAAAGTTAAACATTGTTGTCGATTTCGATTTAAAACTTTCTTTGTTTTAATCCATTTGTTTAATGAAAATATGCCAGTATTAAAATATTTCAAACAAAAAAATACCTCTAATAAAAGAGGTATTTATAAATATTTCTACTTCTTCAATATTTACTCAAATCTTATTTCTTGGAGGTTCTGATCGCCAGCCTTTTTATTTAAATAAAACGTAGTTCTAAAATCGCCAGATGAAGTACTTAGCGTACCAATACAATATTCTGAACCTGCATTATCACCTTGATGCTTGATAGAAAATCCTTTCACACTATTGGTACTAAAAAAACTTTGAAGTGCTGCTGTCGCCTGAGCCTTAGTATAGCTTGCAGATTTTCCCCCAATCGTTAATTCAACTTTACTGTCAAAATATTTTGCAACTGAATTAGCATTACCACTCTTAAGGGCGGCAGCCACTTCATTAATTCCTTGTATGCTAGTAAAAGCAAAACAAAGCATTACCATTCCTGACAAGAAAAATAATCTTTTCATAATATTCAATTTCTTCTTTGATTCCATTTCTAGCATAAAGTTAAATTCTTTCTCGTTAGCCGGCCGAGTATTAACGTAGATTTCCAGCATTTATGATGAAGTAATGTGAAAATTTAACAATTGGCAGTAAGTATAGAAGATATTTCGAGGCACTGCAATAGCTCGCTTGAAAAATCGGTAATTTGCAAAAAAATACTTTCTCTATGAATGATAAAAAAGTCATCTTGATAATTATGGATGGATGGGGACTTGGACAAATTAATAAAAGTGATGCTATAAAGCACGCTGCTACTCCATTTGTAACAGGATTGTACAACACCGTTCCTAATAGTACGCTAGTAACCTGCGGCAATCAAGTAGGCTTACCAGATGGGCAAATGGGCAATAGCGAGGTGGGTCATCTAAATCTCGGGGCTGGAAGAATTGTGTATCAAGATTTAGAAAGAATAAATGTGGCTATAAAAGATGGAAGTTTTTTTCAAAATAAAGCTTTGAATGAAACGATAGATTACGCAAAAAGCAATCATAAAAAGTTACACTTACTTGGCTTAGTAAGTGATGGTGGTGTACACGCACACATCAATCATCTAAAAGCAATCACTAAACTTTGTGCAGAAAAAGGTTTTACAGAAGTGTACATCCACGCATTTACAGATGGCAGAGATACTGACCCAAAAAGTGGACTCGGATTTATAAAAGAATTAGAAGAAGCATTAACAAAAACTACGGGTAGCATTGCAAGTATTACAGGCAGATATTATGCTATGGATAGGGATAAGCGCTGGGAACGAGTGCAAATTGCATACGAGGCATTAGTGAGAAGCGAAGGAAAATTAGTTACAAATTTTGATAATGCCATTCAAGAAGAATATGATAATGATATAACGGATGAATTTATCAAACCCCTCATCAACGCTAATCTTACCAATGCAAAAATAGAGAATGGGGATGCTGTTATCGCCTTCAACTTTAGGACAGATAGGTGCCGAGAAATTACAGATGTATTGACACAGCACGATATGCCTTTGCATAATATGCAAAAGTTAGATTTAAAATATTGCACAATGTCCCGTTACGATCATACGTACGAGAATGTAGATGTGATGTACGAGAAAGATGATTTAAAAAACACATTAGGAGAAGTACTAAGTGCGGCAGGAAAATCGCAGGTACGTATTGCAGAAACAGAGAAATATCCTCACGTTAGTTTCTTTTTTAGTGGTGGTAGAGAAACACCTTTTGACCAAGAAAAAAGATTGATGGTACCATCGCCCAAAGTAGCTACTTACGACTTACAACCCTCTATGAGTGCTAATACAGTAACTGAAACTATTGTCTCAGAAATAGCAACCTATGCACCAGATTTTATTTGTCTAAACTTTGCTAATGCAGATATGGTGGGGCATACAGGCGTATGGCCAGCAATAATAGAAGCAGTAGAAGTAGTAGATAAGTGTGTTGAAGAAGTAGTTGCAGCAGCTCTAGAAAAAGACTACGCCATATTACTTACTGCCGACCATGGTAATGCAGATTACGCTGTGAATGAAGATGGCAGTCCTAATACTGCGCATACTTTAAACCTTGTTCCATTATTTTTTATAGATAAAAATTTGAAGAAAAGTTTAAAGTCAGGGAAATTAGGCGATATTGCTCCTACTATCCTTCACCTAATGGATATTAAAGTGCCAGCAGAAATGACTGGAGATAATTTACTATTATAAAACAAAATAAAAATGAAAATATTTAAAAGGATTTTGCTAGGATTAGCAGTGCTTTTTTTGCTAGCACAATTTATTCCCCGTCCTGTAAAAAATGAAGGCGAAAGAAAAGGCGCTGCATACATCGGTAACACACACAGCATAAGCCCAGAGGTAGAAAAAATATTACAAACCAGCTGCTTCGATTGCCATACCAATAATACGGATTACCCTTGGTACTCATCTATACAACCAGTAGCTTGGTGGCTTGGTGATCACGTAACAGATGCCAAAAAGCATTTGAATTTATCTGAATTTGGAGACAAGTCTTTAGCCAGACAATTTCATAAACTAGAAGAAATAGAAACAGAGGTTGCTGATGGCGAAATGCCTCTAGAAAGTTATAGATTTATACATCGCAGCACCATCTTAAATGCTGAGCAAACAACTGCGCTGGTAAATTGGAGTAAGGAAGCGAGGGAAGCTATGAGGACAAAGTATCCTGCAGATAGTTTGGTGATGAAGAGGAAGTAGCTTTAACTTTTTGCAACAGAAGTCAGTTTTTGACTTGGAACTTCAAGTGTCGTAAAAATCAGCTAACTTAAAAAAAGTATTTTGGCTCGAAGCCTGAAGGATAGGTTTTCGTAAAAATGAAGTGTAAACAAACTTGCGTTTTTTAAATAGCGAAATTTGTATTTCCTCAATACTATTAAAAAAACGCAAGTTCGTTACTTTACTTAAATGTTTGATTTTCAATAATAAAATTTAAATTTAACTTTTTTGTAAGGTGCATATATTACGAAAATACAAGAGTTATGCCCAATTATAAAATGACACGACAACTAATTATTTGCTTGACAATTTTACT
>JBBRHK010000142.1:0-7420 GCA_038222815.1 Chitinophagales bacterium | reverse complement strand
ATTTCTATTGAATGGAATAGAAGCTCTACTAAAATATAATGCATCATTATTTTTATCACAGACTAATTTCACAATATTAGGATTGGTAAAATCAGTCTCCTTATTTATTTTTTTCATTAAAGACGCTACTTGTACAGTCGTGTCATTTTTAAAAACAGCGACTAAATCTTCAAGCGGTTGTTTGCTTACAAATGGTTCATCACCCTGTACATTTACAATCACATCTACATCTATATCAGCAACAGCTTCTGCTATACGATCGCTACCGCTCTCGTGATTGGCCTTACTCATTACTGCCTTGCCGCCATTATTATTTATTTCGTCAAAAATTATTTGATGGTCCGTGACTACAATCACATCGTCAAATAAGCCAGTAGCTGCTGTATTGTCGTAAGTCTGCCGTATCACCGTTTTATTGCCTAGTGGCTGCATCAGCTTGTAAGGAAACCTTGTGGCGGCGTAGCGTGCTGGGATGAAGGCGATGATTTTCATAAAGTAAATTAAGATAGACTACACATTATAATAAGCGTGTTCATCTGGCAGCGTCTTTGTTTCTAAGTGGCATTGCCCACAGCGATACAGTACCTCTGCTGGCAATTGATAATCTTTATTAAACAATTGTATGATTCTGGTTTGTAAATCTCGATGCGCTGGCTTTAATAATTTTTCAAATGATTTAGATTTACATCGAATGCAGATAGCTTCCTCAATGTATTGTTTTTCATATTCATCTAAAAGTTCCTTCGAGGCTATTACATCATCTTCCTGTACTGCTAACTTAATACCGCCTACTGCTATATTTAATAACGGGTCCAAGGAAACAGTTTGCTCGTCTAGCAATGTACATTTTATGCCATCATTGCTTAGGCGATTAAGAATCAAATTAGCAGAAAAATAATTATCAAAAGTTTTTACAACTTGCATTTTTAGTATTTAATATTATGAAGTTGTCCAACTCATACTTCCATTCTTTTCATCTTTAAGCAACACACCCAAAACCTGTAATTCATTTCTTATCTTATCACTCGTTACAAAATCTTTAGTAGCCTTGGCTTCTTTTCTTAATGCTATCAATACCTCTATAACACCACTTAATAGTTTTTGATCACCAATCTTCTCAGATTTTAATCCAAGAATATCTTCTAAGAAAACTTTAAACTTTTCTTGCATTAGAGCAAGGGTCGCATTGCTGACTGATGCCATCGCAATATTGCCATCCTTCAACGAATTGATAGTACTAGTAAGGTCAAATAAATTGGCCAGCACTTTTGGCGTAGCCATATCATCATCCATAAATCCATCCAACTCAGATAGATTAGTTACAATTTTTATTTTCAAAGCTTCATCTTCTTGTAGCTGTGCATCATCGGTAGATAAGGACATTAAAGTTTCATAGGCTTCCCATAATCTCTTGTAAGCTTTCTCACTAGCTTCTAATGCTTCGCTACTAAAATCTAATGTGCTTCTATAATGACTTTGTAGGATAAAAAATCTGACCGTCATAGGACTAAATGCCTTGGTAAGTAGCGGATGGTCTCCACTAAATAATTCTGTGAGTTTAATCACATTATTATAACTCTTACCCATCTTTCTCCCTTCAATGGTTATCATATTATTGTGCATCCAATAATTTACAGGAGATACGCCATTGCAAATCGTACTCTGTGCTATCTCACTTTCGTGGTGGGGAAATTGTAAGTCCATACCACCGCCGTGTATATCAAAATTTGTTCCCAAGTATTTTGTGGCCATTGCAGAACATTCGATATGCCAGCCCGGAAAACCGTCTCCCCAAGGACTAGTCCAGCGCATAATATGTCCCGGTGTAGCAGCTTTCCACAATGCAAAATCTGCTGCTTCTTCTTTTTCGCTCTGTCCTTGTAATGTCCTAGTTGCTTCCAATAAATCTTCTACAATTCTTCCACTAAGCTTACCGTAGTCATATTTCTCTGCATATTTTTTTACGTTGAAATAAACAGAGCCATTACTCTCATAAGCATAACCAGCCGCTATGATTTTTTGAATCATATCTATTTGCTCTACAATATGCCCAGTGGCAGTTGGCTCTATACTCGGCGCAATATTATTAAATTCATTCATTGCCCAGTGGTACAGATTTGTGTATTTCTGCACCAGTTCCATCGGCTCTAGTTTTTCTAAGATGGCTTTTTCGCCTACCTTATCTACGGCTTCTCTTCCTTCTTCTTCAAAATGCCCAGCATCCGTAATGTTACGTACGTAGCGAACTTTATTGCCAAGGTAAGTAAGGTAACGATACAGGACATCAAATGTAATGTATGGCCTAGCGTGACCAAGATGACTCTCGCCGCTTACCGTAGGTCCGCACACATACATACCCACGTGGCCAGGTGTGATAGCAGTAAACGCCTCTTTTTTTCTTGTGTAAGAATTATAAATGTGTAATGACATAATTAGAAATTGTGAAATGGCATTTTAAGAATTGCCCAATAAGAATAAAGTTAAAGAAATAGAAGTATAGATTACGATACGGATGCACAACAGCAACAACAAAGCTCATTGTTGGTTGGGAACGAAATGCTATTTGAGATAAGATTGTACATCTTTTGTATTTGTACGAAGGTAGGGGAAAATGAAAGCTTAAGCATTTGCTTTTCCACCCTTTATCAACTTCATTGACTTTTACCCCATAAAAAACTATTTTTGCCGCAGTATTTTTTTAATCCTTCTTTTAAAAAAGTTTTCCCAGAATGCCACAAAATAAAAGTATCAAGACCGTACTCATCATAGGTAGCGGCCCTATTGTTATTGGACAAGCCTGTGAGTTTGACTATAGTGGTACACAAGCAGCTCGCAGTTTGAGGGAAGAAGGGGTGAAGGTGATTTTGATCAATAGTAATCCTGCAACTATAATGACCGATCCTATGATGGCAGATAGGGTTTACCTACTCCCACTTACCGTAGAAAGTATAGAACAAATCTTAGCAGAAAATCAAATAGATGCGGTGCTACCTACAATGGGCGGACAAACAGCCCTAAATCTTTGTAAGGAAGTAGATGAATTGGGCATTTGGGAAGCTAATAAGGTAGAATTAATTGGGGTCGATATAAAAGCTATTGATAAAGCAGAAGACAGAGAAAAGTTTAGGCAGTGGATGATACAAATGGGCATCTCTGTTTGTACTGCGAAGATTGCCAATTCATTTTTAGAAGGCAAAGAATTTGCCCAAGAAATAGGATACCCATTAGTACTACGCCCATCTTTTACCCTTGGTGGTAGCGGGGGCGGAATTGTATTTGCCAAAGAAGAATTGGATGAGGCATTAAATAATGCACTTACTGCCAGTCCTATTCACGAAGTGCTAGTAGAGCAGGCAATTTTAGGATGGAAAGAATATGAACTAGAGCTTCTGAGAGATAATGCAGATAACGTTGTGATTATTTGCGCTGTAGAAAACTTTGACCCAATGGGTGTGCATACAGGCGACAGCATTACTGTGGCACCTGCTATGACGCTGAGTGATACTGCATATCAAAATATGCGTAACACAGCCATAAGTATGATGCGTGACCTCGGTAATTTTGCCGGCGGTTGTAATGTGCAGTTTGCGTTGAATCCTCAAACGGAAGAATTGGTTGTTGTAGAAATTAACCCAAGGGTGAGTCGCTCTTCTGCGCTAGCTAGTAAAGCCACAGGCTATCCTATTGCAAAAATAGCAGCTAAGTTGGCCATTGGTTTTAACCTCGATGAACTTAAAAATCAAATCACAGGAAGCACCTCTGCTTACTTTGAGCCGGCTTTAGATTATGTGATTGTGAAAATACCCCGTTGGAATTTTGATAAATTCAAAGGAGCGAATGACACTTTAGGTTTTCAGATGAAAAGTGTGGGAGAGGTAATGGGTATTGGTAGAAGTTTTGCTGAAGCTTTACAAAAAGCGTGTCAGAGTTTAGAGAATGAGGCGGTAGGTTTAGGATATTATGGTAAAAGTTTGATGCACGCAGATGAACTTATCGAGTATATAAAAATTCCGAAATGGGATAGAGTTTTTAGAATCAAAGATGCGATAATGGCTGGAGCAAGTGCCAAGCGTATTTGTGAAAGCACTGGCATTGACAGATGGTTCATTTACCAAATACAAAAAATATGTGATTGCGAGAAGGCCATTGCAGAACATACCTTGGCGACGCTACCGGAAGAATTGTTGAAAGAAGCGAAGATGCTAGGCTTTAGTGATGAACAGCTCAGCCGCATTATGAAAGAAGATGATGCAGATGCAATTTACGAGCATCGCAAGGCTTTGGGTATTACCAGAGTTTTTAAAATGGTGGATACCTGTAGTGCAGAGTTTGCCGCACAAACACCTTACTTCTACAGTACTTTTAGTCACACAAGCAAAAAAGGTGCAGCGGGAAACCTGCAAATAAATGAGTCAGTAAGAAATACGGACAATAAAAAAGGAAGCATCATTGTGCTAGGAAGCGGCCCCAATAGAATAGGGCAAGGGATAGAGTTTGATTACTGTTGTGTTCATGGATTATTAGCCGTGAAAGAAGCAGGCTACGAAGCCATAATGATAAATTGTAATCCAGAAACAGTTTCTACAGATTTTGATATTGCTGATAAATTATATTTTGAGCCAGTGTTTTGGGAGCACGTATGGGAGATCATAGAACACGAACAACCTTACGGGGTTATCGTACAACTCGGAGGGCAAACAGCTCTTAAGTTGGCAAGGTTGCTCCACGAAAAAGGAATAAAAATCATAGGGACATCTTTTGATAATATGGATATTGCAGAGGACAGAGGAAGATTTAGCGACAAATTAAAAGAACTTGGAATTCCTTATCCACGCTATGGTACGGCTTATAATACAGATGACGCTATTGAGGTGGCCAAAGAAGTGGGTTACCCTGTACTCATTCGCCCTAGCTATGTGATAGGTGGGCAGCGTATGCGTATTGTGCTCAATGATGAGGAACTTGAAAAAGGTGTTCTAAGTTTAATAAAACATTTACCTGGAAATAAAATATTAATCGACCATTTCTTAGACCGCTGCCAAGAAGCAGAAATAGATGCCATTTTTGATGGAGAAAATTTCCACGTGATGGGTGTAATGGAGCATATAGAACCAGCAGGAATACATAGTGGAGATAGCAATGCCGTTCTCCCACAATTTAATTTATCTCCACTCATCGTACATACGATGGAGGAATATGCGGAGAAAATTGCTAGAGCTTTAAAGATCAAAGGGCTTATCAATATACAATTTGCTATAAAGAACGGAGAAGTGTTTGTGATTGAAGCCAATCCAAGAGCTAGTCGTACCACACCATTTATTGCTAAAGCCTATCAAATTCCTTACCTCAACATTGCAACTAAAGTGATGATGGGAGAAGCAAAAGTTACAGACTTTGTTTATGAAAAGAAAATGACAGGTTTCGCCATTAAAGAACCAGTATTCAGCTTCAACAAATTTCCTGGAGTAAATAAAGAGCTAGGCCCCGAAATGAAAAGCACAGGTGAGGCAATTCGCTTTATAAAAGATCTTCGGGATCCATATTTTAGAACTCTATACAAAGAGAGGAGTATGCATTTGAGTAAATAAAAGAATGTACTTTTTTTGAAATTTAATCAGGCAATTTAAATATTTTGCTTTGGAATTTTAATTCTAGACCTCTTCGGGTCTTCCCAATAAATATATATCTGAATTTATAAAGTGGGTGTTTACTTCAGGTGCTTAATTTCCTAGAAATAAAATGTTACCTGAAATTCTGACCGAAAAGAAAAGTTTTTTTCATCCGTCGGCGTTATACCCTGTTTCATCGAAAATTTAGATGATTATGGTAGCAAGTGAAATAAATTTGCCACAGAACTTAGCTGGTCTATTCTAAAAACGGTAAGAATTTTGCATAGAAAAGGAGTGATTTGTTAAAACTTTTCTCGAATCTACGTCGTAGATAATAAAATAATAATCCAAATCCACCGTTAGAATAGTAAAATAAAGTCTATAATCGCCAAAATTTTAAAAAACCAATATCTTAAATGAAAAATCTGTACTCCCCTTCCTCAATGAAAACCAATTTTTTACGAACTTTATTCTTAGCTACGCTTTTTGTATTAAGTGCTGTGAATTTAGTTAATGCTCAGTACGGTGATGTAACCCATATGGGTGCCAGAACTGTGAGAATTAACTTTACTGGAGCTGTACTCCAGTCGGGAACCGCAAATACACCAGGCGCTATATATCGGTTTGCAAACGCAAACATAGGAGGAACTCCTTTAGATGTATTGGCGGAGCTTCAAGTAAGACAATACACGACCAACTTTACAGCAGCACGTTACAGCTATCTGGCCGATGTTCCTGGTGCTACCGCTGGTATTGAGAATAATTTCCAACCATCATTTATTACGAATGCTGGAAATGCAACCTTACCGGCAAATTCAAACGAAGAAATTTTCAGTACATGGAGATTTACTTTTGTTACCGCTGGTACATCAACTCCCATTTTCGTTCCAGTTATTTTGGATATAATGGATAATGATGGTGCTCCTGGGAGTACTGGAGCTTTTGAGATCAGAGAAAATGTAACTCCATTAACAAATCCTACAGCTAAGGTTTTAGCTTCGCCAACACAGGAAACCTTCATTGGCAATACATTACAAGGACCTAACACTAATCAAGCTAATATTGGAGTAGGTACAGATTATATTGGATATTACTTTTTTAATAATGTAAGTACCATTACCGTTAGGTATAATCATAATTTGGCTAATATAAATGGTACTGCCTTATCTGCTGGATGCCCTAATCGGTATTCTTCTCATCATATTGGAACTGATTATCCTGGTAATGTCAATTTTACTTTAATAAGTGTACGTGGTAATGTGTACAATGATGTAAATGGTTTAAATGGCACGCCTGTCAATACAGTGGATGGAACAGGAACAAATGTGGGCGGAACATTATATGCCACTTTATACGATGTAACAAATGGCGCAGCCTTTATTACAGTTCCTGTAAATGCAGATGGAACTTATGTATTCGATGGTATCAATGTAGGGACAAATTATTCAGTCTATATTGGTAATGTAAATACGCCTCTTGGTCAAGCGGCAGTACCTACAAGAACTTTACCAGCCGGTTGGGTGAATACGGGTGAGAATCTAGGTGCAGGAGCAGGGAATGACGGAACGGTTAATGGCATCTTGCCATTAGGCGTTGTGAATGCTAATGTTACTAATGCAAACTTTGGTATAGAGCAGCCACCTGTAGCAGGTGCTGGTGTAAACAGTGCAGTAAACCCAGGAGGAACTACGCAAGTAACTGTTCCTGCCAATACCTTCTCAAATACAACTGCTAGTAGCGATGCTACTTTAGTTACTTCAATACGTATTACAGCTTTCCCTGCGGGAGCAACTACGATTGTAATTAATGGA
>JBBRHK010000141.1:0-7461 GCA_038222815.1 Chitinophagales bacterium | reverse complement strand
ATTCCTTGTATGATTTATTATCCAGTTCCAGCACACAAGCAGAAAATGTTTGCCGCACTTGGCGGAGCGGATTATAACTTACCCACAACGGATTGGCTCACAGAGAGAGTGATTTCTTTGCCAATACATACAGAGATGGATGCAGAACAGCAAGCATTAATATGTGAAACCGTTTTAGATTTTTTCAAATAAGATATTTTATGAAAATAGCAGTCATTGGTACTGGATACGTAGGATTAGTAACGGGAACTTGTTTTGCAGAAACTGGTAACACGGTAACGTGTGTAGATATAGATGCTGCTAAAGTGCAAAAACTAAGTGCTGGCGAAATAACTATTTATGAGCCGGGTTTAGAAAAACTATTCTTAAGAAATCAGAAAGAAGGAAGACTACTATTTACTACTGAGCTTGCAACAGCTGTTGAAGATGCAAGCATTATTTTTCTAGCCTTACCGACTCCCCCAGGAGAGGATGGAAGCGCAGACTTACAATACGTTTTGTCAGTTGCTAAGCAACTTGGTTCTTTCACCAAGGAAGGAAATTTCAAAGTCATTATCGATAAAAGTACAGTGCCAGTAGGCACGGCGGATAAAGTACACGATGCAATTATAGAAAATGGGGGAGTAGAATCGAATTTCTGTGTGGTAAGTAATCCAGAATTTCTGAGAGAGGGTGTAGCGGTAGATGATTTTATGAAGCCAGATAGAGTTGTCATAGGGACAGAAAGTGAGCAAGCTAAGGAAGTATTGAATAGACTTTATGCACCGTTTGTAAGACAAGGAAATCCTTTACTTTTTATGGATGTAAGAAGTGCGGAACTTACTAAGTATGCAGCAAATGCCTTTCTTGCAATGAAGATTTCATTTATGAATGAAGTGGCGCAGCTTTGTGAAAAATTAGATGCAGATGTAGATATGGTGCGTCGCGGCATAGGAAGTGATGATAGGATAGGGAAGCGATTTTTATTTCCTGGCATTGGTTATGGAGGTAGTTGCTTTCCCAAAGATGTAAAGGCATTGGCAAAATCTAGTAAAGACATTGGGTACGATTTTAAAATATTAGATGCTGTAATGGAAGTAAATGAGTTACAAAAAATTCACTTACTTACTGCGATTGAGCAAAAATTTAGCAAGGACTTAAAAGGAAAACATTTTGCAATTTGGGGGCTAGCATTTAAACCCAATACAGATGATATTAGAGATGCACCCGCCTTGGTAATTATTGAAAAGCTTTTAGAAATGGGTGCAACCGTGAGTGCTTTTGATCCAGAAGCAATGAAGAATACAAAGCAAATTTTAAAAGATACAATTCATTTTTCTGAAAATCAATATGCTGCTTTAGAAAATGCAGATGCACTTATTATTGCTACAGAGTGGAATGAATTTAGAACACCTGATTTTTCAAGAATTAAAAGTCTTTTGAAAGAGGCTATCATTTTCGATGGTAGAAATTTGTTTGATTTAGAACAAATGGAAGGACACGGATTTTATTACCATAGTATAGGCAGGCAAGTTGTGACTGCAAAATAAAATTGCTTGTTTCTGAATATCATTTAATTATTGCAAAATGGAAGAAAATAAAAATAAAAGGGTTTTAATCACTGGTGCTGCTGGTTTTCTAGGCTCACACCTGTGCGACAAGTTTATCAATGAAGGCTACACTGTGTTAGCTATGGATAATCTTATCACAGGCGATATGAGAAATATTGAGCATCTCATTCAATTACCACAGTTTGAATTTTATCATTGTGATGTAAGTAAGTTTATTCACGTAAGCGGAGAGTTAGATTATATTTTACATTTTGCTTCTCCTGCTAGTCCAATTGATTATTTAAAAATTCCAATTCAAACCCTTAAAGTAGGCTCTTTGGGTACTCATAATTGTCTGGGTTTAGCCCTTGCTAAAAAAGCTAGAATACTTGTAGCAAGTACCAGCGAAGTATATGGTGATCCTTTAGTGCATCCACAAAAGGAGACTTATTGGGGTAATGTAAATCCGGTAGGTCCAAGAGGAGTGTACGATGAAGCTAAGCGTTTTCAAGAGGCCATCACAATGGCTTATCATACTTTTCACAATGTAGAAACAAGAATTGTAAGAATATTTAATACTTACGGTCCTCGTATGCGACTTAATGATGGACGAGCTTTACCAGCTTTTATAGGACAAGCTTTAAGAGGAGAAGACCTTACAGTGTTTGGTGATGGGTCGCAGACAAGAAGTTTCTGTTATGTAGCAGATTTAGTAGATGGCATTTATAAGCTGCTACTTTCTGATTATGCACAGCCAGTAAATATTGGAAATGCAGATGAGATAAGTCTGTTAGATTTTGCCAAGGAAATCATTGAGCTTACTGGCACAAATCAAAAAATTGCATTCAAACCTCTGCCAGTAGATGATCCTAAGCAACGCCAACCAGACACTACACTAGCCAAAGAATTACTAGGTTGGCAACCTACCACCAGCAGAAAGGAAGGATTAAAAATTACCTATGAATATTTTAAGCAATTACCTAAAGAGGAATTGTTTAAGCAACCAAAAGAATTTACAAGTTTAAAAAAATAAAATAGCACTCAAAAGGAAATGATTTACGAAGATTTAATACAAAAGAAAAAGACACTCGCTGTTATAGGACTAGGATATGTTGGTTTGCCCATAGCGCTTGAATTTGCTAAGCAAATAAGAGTTATAGGCTTTGACATCAACGCAGATAGAGTGGAAATGATGCGCAATCGAATAGACCCAAGTCAAGAATTGGAGTCTAGTGCATTTGATGGTGCAGATATCGAATTTACAAATGATTTAGATGTATTAAAAAAAGCAAATTTTTATATTGTAGCTGTCCCTACTCCGGTAGATCAATACAATGTTCCAGACCTAAAACCTATCATTTCCGCAAGTGAAACTATGGGCAAGGTTATTAAGAAAGGAGATTATGTAGTGTATGAAAGCACGGTGTATCCTGGCTGTACCGTTGAGGATTGTGTGCCAGTGATTGAAAAGATTTCTGGTTTAAAAATGATTTCCGATTATAAAATTGGATACTCTCCAGAAAGAATAAATCCAGGAGATAAAGAACATACTATTACTTCAATCGTGAAAGTAGTGAGTGGATGTTGTGAAGAAAGTCTTGATCAAATAGCAAAGGTATATGAGCTAGTGGTAAAGGCAGGCGTACATAGAGCATCAAGCATTGAAGTAGCGGAAGCTGCAAAGATTATCGAGAATACACAAAGAGATTTGAATATCGCTTTGATGAATGAATTAAGTATCATTTTTGACCGAATGAACATCAATACGTTTGAAGTTTTAGAAGCTGCTGGTACCAAATGGAATTTCTTAAAATTTCAACCTGGTCTTGTAGGTGGTCATTGTATTGGCGTAGATCCATATTACTTGACGTACAAGAGTAAGAAACTAGGTTATGATAGCCAGGTTATCCTTGCAGGCCGACATATAAATGACGGTATGAGTGCTTACGTTGCTAAAAAAGTATTGCAACATATCATCAGTAAAAATGGTAACGTAAAGGATGCTAAAGTGCTAGTGATGGGTGCTACATTTAAAGAAAATGTAAGCGATATCCGCAATAGTAAGGTGGCAGATGTGGTAAAGGAATTACAGGCTTATTCGCTCAATGTACACGTAACCGACCCACATGCCAGCAGTGAGGAATTGAAGCACGAGTATGGTTTTGAGTTGGAGCAAAATATAAAAGATGATTATGATGCTGTAGTTGTAGCTGTTCCTCACGCTGCTTATACTCACTATGATGATGCCTATTTTGCGAGTGTAACAAATGAGAATGCACTTATAGCAGATCTGAAAGGGACTTACAGAAAAATAATAAAAAATAGAAGCTACTGGAGCTTGTAAATAATAAAATGACAGAAGTAAATAAACTGATAGAAGGAAAAAAGTTTTTAGTTACTGGTGGTGCTGGTTTTATAGGTAGTCACTTAGCAGAATATCTATTGAAACATAACGCTGCTTTGGTGAGGGTTTTAGATAATATGGTCAATGGTTTTGAAGAAAATCTTGATGTGCTAAGAGCTTATCCAACTTTTGAATTTATTAATGGCGATATCAGAGATATAGAAAAATGCAAGCTAGCTTGCGAGGGTATTGATTACGTATCTCACCAAGCTGCGCTTGGCTCTGTACCAAGAAGTATAAAAGAGCCGCCCTATTTTGCAGAAGTAAATATTTCAGGCTTTGTAAATATGCTTACCGCAGCAAAGGATGCCGGTGTGGGTTCTTTTGTATATGCATCTTCTTCTTCTGTGTATGGCGATGAACCTACCTTGCCTAAAAAGGAAGAGCGTATTGGGAAATGCCTTTCTCCTTATGCTGCCACAAAAAAAACAAATGAGCTTTTTGCGCAAGTTTTTGCAGATGTTTATGGTATAAAGGTTATGGGTTTTCGTTACTTTAATATTTTTGGCCCAAGGCAAGATCCTGATGGACCTTATGCTGCAGTCATTCCATTATTTGTAAAAGGGATAATGAACGAAACACCAGTGTATATAAATGGTGATGGTAAGCAAACTAGAGATTTCACATTCGTAGAGAATGCTGTGCAAATAAATGTGCGAGGAATGCTCAGCAAAAATGCTGAAAGTTTTAATAAAGTATATAATGTAGCAATAGGCGAGCGGTGTGATGTAAATTATCTATACGAACAGTGCCAATTGCACTTAGATAGCAAGCACAAAGTAACTTATAGAGAAGAGAGAGCTGGCGATATTAGAAATTCATTGGCAGATATTAGTCTTGCCAATAAATTACTTGGTTACGAACCTACAAGAAAATTTGAAGAAGGGCTAAAAGAAACTATCTTATTTTTTCAAAATAAATACGCAGTAAAATAAAGTCTATGCCATTTGAAAAAACAGATATTCCGGGTCTTATGGTTTATACGCCAAATGTCTTTCCAGATAGTAGAGGGTATTTTTTTGAGAGTTACAATCAAGACACTTTTACAGCGGCGGGTATTGATATTAAATTTGTACAAGACAACCAGGCGAGTTCGTCTTATGGCGTTGTAAGAGGATTGCATTTTCAAAACAATCCTTATGCACAAACCAAGCTGGTAAGAGTTTTGCAGGGTTCTATCATAGATATTGTTGTTGACATTCGAAAGCGTTCTCCTACTTATGGTAAAGTTTTTTCTATTGAGTTATCTGCAGAAAATAAAAAGCAGTTGCTAGTGCCGCAAGGCTTTGCGCACGGCTATTCTGTCATTTCTCCTACTGCAGAAGTAATGTACAAATGTGATAATTTTTATAACAAAAGTGCAGAGGGTGGAGTTTTAATCAACGATCCATCCTTGAATATTGATTGGCAAATACCAGTTGCCGAGCAAATTTTATCTGAAAAAGATCAGCAGTATAGCCCATTTAGCGAGCTAGATTCTTTATTTACATTTTAGTAATCAATGCAGAAAAAAAACATTTTAGTTACAGGAGCTGATGGTCAGTTGGGGCAATGTTTTCAGCTATTGGCCAATACCTACTATTATTGTAATTTCTTTTTCTGCAATAGTAAGAACTTAAATATAACCGATGGACCTTCCATAGAAGCGTTTATCACGGAGAATAAGATTGACACTTTAATTAATTGTGCTGCTTATACTGCTGTAGACCAAGCAGAAGAGGAAAGAGAAGTCGCTCTGCTTGTAAACGCAACAGCAGTTGGAGTTATGGCATCTATTTGTAATGATTTAAAAGTACAATTCATCCATTTTTCTACTGATTATGTTTTTAGTGGAAATGGTACAGCTCCATATTTGCCTAAAGATAAAACAGAGCCTGTAAATTTTTATGGGCTTACTAAACTGAAAGGCGAAGAAGCGGCAATTGCTGCAAATTCTAACGCTTTAATTATAAGGACATCTTGGGTGTATAGTCCCTTTGGAAAGAACTTTGTAAAAACAATGATTAATTTACTTAGCTCCAAAGAGCAAATAAATGTAGTGGCAGATCAGTTTGGCTCACCTACTTATGCTGTTGATTTAGCCAAAGCAGTACTAGAAATAATTACATCGAATAATAAGATACAAGGCGTTTATCACTATTGCAATTCTGGTATCATTTCTTGGTTTGATTTTGCAACTGCCATCAAGCAAGGGATTAATAGTAGTTGCATAGTTAATCCTATTAGTACCGCAGAGTTTCCTACACCTGCCAAGCGACCTTCGTATAGCGCCTTAGACACGAGGAGTTTTGAGAAAAATTATAATCAAGCCATTCCTGAATGGAAAGATAGTCTTCAAGTTTGTTTAAGCGAATTAAGGGGTTAGTCTAACTAGTTTATTAGCACTGTAACGTATTTTTAAAATTTGATTATCCCTTGCTGCTTTGGCTTTAAGAAAATAAATCAGATTGTTTATTAAATTTGAGTTGAAATTATTATAGCTTACCAGATACATTTTTTTAAAATAAATAAGTCGATATTTAGAACTGTATTTACTAGTTCAAGTTTTTATTAGGATAATTAAATGTCTACCACTTCTCTTGATAATTACTCTAAAAGAAAAGAAAAATGCTTGCAGATGACTTCAAAATAAAAGGGTTAACAAGTGAGCAGGTGTTGCTTGCAAGGGAACAATTCGGGCAAAACTCCTTAAACTACAAACAAGAAAATGGAGTTTTAGATGCAATAAAGAATTTGACAAAAGAACCAATGATTATTTTGCTAATCGTTGCAGCAATAATCTATTTTATAAGTGGGAAGCGGGGTGATGGAATTTTCCTTTCATCTGCCATCGTTATAGTGTCTGTAATTTCTCTTTATCAAGATTCGAGAAGCCGTAATGCTTTGCAGAAACTAAAAACGCTTTCTCAACCTAACTGTAAAGTGATTAGAAATGGGAAGACAGAAGAGATAAAAAGTGAAGACTTAGTAGTTGGAGATAGCCTAATAGTAGAAGAAGGAACATCAATTACTGCAGATGGAACGATTGTTCATTCCAACGATTTTTCGGTCAATGAATCTATTCTTACCGGAGAATCATTGCCTGTTTTTAAAGACAAAACAAAAGTAGATAATTTTATTTTTAAAGGAACCACAGTTTCAAGCGGACTTGCAATCGTTATCATCACTTCTATTGGTAACGACACTAAACTAGGAAAAATTGGCAAAAGTCTAGAGAGCATTAAAGAAGAGAAAACACCCTTAGAATTACAAATAAGCAATTTTGTAAAAAATATGGTTATTGCTGGCGCCATCGTATTTGTGATTGTTTGGGTTATTAATTATTTTGATTCATACAATTTATTTGATAGCCTGCTAAAGGCGCTAACTTTAGCTATGAGTATTTTGCCAGAGGAAATCCCAATGGCATTTACAACCTTTATGGCAATTGGTGCTTGGAGATTAATGAAAATGGGAATTGTTGTAAAGCAAATGAAAACAGTAGAAACATTGGGTTCTGCCACAGTCATTTGTACTGATAAGACAGGT
>JBBRHK010000140.1:0-7477 GCA_038222815.1 Chitinophagales bacterium | reverse complement strand
TTATGAAATGGAGGCACTTTACCATTGCACAACTTATGCATAAGAACAAAAGCCCTATTTGCAAAATTGCCTAGAACCGCCACCAGTTCACTATTTACAGCATCTTGAAAACCCTTCCAAGTAAATTCGCTATCCTTAGTTTCTGGTGCAATTGCAGTAAGATAATAACGCAAAGCATCTACCATCTGCGGCCCACCATTCTCTGGTCGTACAAAATCGTTGATGTAATCTTCCATCTCTATACTCCAACCCCTACTCGTGCTCATCTTATCATTCTCCAGATTCATAAACTCATTGGAAGGCACATTTGTAGGTAAAATATTACCGTGCAACTTCAACATCACCGGAAATATAATACAGTGAAAAACGATATTATCTTTTCCTATAAAATGTACAAGCTGTGTGTCATCATTGTACCAGTAAGGTTTCCAATCTTTATTATTATCCTTTGCCCATTGCTTCGTTGCAGAAATATAACCGATAGGTGCATCAAACCATACATACAACACTTTACCCTCCTCACCCGGCACTTCTACTCCCCATTTTAAATCTCTGGTAACAGCTCTTGGTTGCAATCCAGATTCTATCCAACCTTTACATTGCCCTACAACATTAGCTCGCCAATCTTTTGCATGGTCTTTTAGAATCCACTCTCGTAGAAAATCTTCGTGTCTATTCAATGGCAAATACCAATGAGTGGTAGCTTTCTTTATTGGAGTATTTCCGCTTAATGCGCTTTTAGGATTAATGAGCTGCTCAGGGCTAAGTGCGCTTCCACAACTTTCGCACTGGTCGCCGTAGGCAGATGGGTGACTGCAAATAGGGCAAGTACCTGTAATGTATCTATCAGCTAAAAAAGTATTGGTCGTTTCATCAAAAAACTGTTCTGTTTCTTTTTGTTCTAGCGCACCCTTATTTTTAAGATCTGTAAAAAAATCTTGCGCCGTTTCGTGGTGTAAAGGGTCAGAAGTACGGTGATAAATATCGAAAGAGATACCAAGATCTGCCATATTAGATTTTAACAAAGCGTGGTACTTATCTACAATGGCTTGCGGCGTACTATTTTCCTTCATCGCCTGCATAGTAATAGCTGCACCGTGCTCATCACTACCGCACACAAATGCAACGTCTTTCTGCTCACTGCGTAAAAATCTTGCATATATATCGGCAGGCAGGTAGGCGCCGGCTAGATGGCCTATATGCTTAGGCCCATTGGCATAAGGTAAGGCACTAGTAATTAAATATCTTTTAGGATCTTGGGTCATCATTATTTTTCTTAAGGTCTACTTGGCAATATCAGTATTTGCCAACGATGCAAAAATATCAATTAGTTGGGCAAATGAGGAAATAGATTAGTAGTAGAAAAAAATAGTAAAAAATGATGATGATCTAATAGCATCCTGCTTTTGGGAACAATAGCAATTCAATATTAATTTAGACCAATTTTGCCCTATTTCACAATCACAATTTGCCCCGACTGCAGAAGTATATTATTGGCATCTAGCAATTTGAAATAAACAATACCCTTAGGAAAAAGTATCGTATTTATGGTACTTGGCAACACATCGTAATACTGCAATATTTTTCCATCACTACTCAGTAAAACTAACTTTGCATCAGCTATTCTGCCATCTTTAATTACGAGATTAATAGGACTATTTGTTGTCGCCGGATTAGGATAAAAAACAATAAACTGTTTACCAGAAGTTATAAGTGATTCTATATCAGTATAAATATAAATTCCTGACTTCAATTTTATTTTTCCTCTATAATATAAAATACCGTTTGTTTCTGGCGCATCAAAAGCTTCATATTGAAAAGATGTTTGGTTTACTTTTATACCATTCAGTACCTTTTCTACAACTCCTAATGCAGATACCTTTTCAAAATAAATAGAATCTACATATTTTGTAATGGATAAATTTAACTCCAAATTTACCTTGTTGTCATCTATCAGGAAAGCATTGAAAGTTTTATAAAAACAATTTACGCCTTCAAAATTTAGATCAATAGCAATACTCCTTGCAGCTGCTATACCATTAGACAACAGTGGCTGCACAGCAAACACATTTCCAGAGAATATATTTCTTTGTAACACTACAGAAGTATCCGAAACGGTAACAATCTTTTTAAGAAATGCGCTATCCGCATACGTAAAAATATCATAGCTACTGGCAAATGGATTCCTTGTCCAAGACAAACCAAGAGAATCAGCACAAAGAAAATCGACACTCATTTTTGTGATAGGATGTAGCAAAAAAGTTGGTGAGAAAAAATTCCCAAAATTGGTTTGCATTCTTAGTTGGGCAAGGGCAGAAGTATCGGGGATAAGCCAGCTAAAATTATTTTTATAAATCCTTACATTATTTTGAACAGTATTCCATGTAGTCCCTGCATTGTAGCTAATGGCCAAGTTGCCAGTGGTATTGGTATCTGCGACTTGAGTAACCCAAGTAATATTAGAGAAAGGACTTTCTGCCTTATCCACTTCTATCTGATGAATGGGTGACGTAAATCTAAAAGTATTCAGTGTATCAATTGTATAGACGATGCTAAACGGAAGCGCATCACCTATTATATTTTTTGCTTTTACATTAATAGTATAATTGCCAGCAGCTGGTAATGAAATAGATACTTGCTCAGTAGTGTTGAGCGTGTCCAGTCTTCTGGTAGCAGGCTTTAACAGAGAGTCTCTATTCGCAAATGAACTTAGTACCCAAGGCAAATTGACAACCCCGTTACTCAGTTGCGTGAGCGATAAATCTAAATCATTAATGAGTGCTTTATCATTGTTGGCCGTTGAGGCACTATCCGTCCAGCAGAGTGTAACCTTTACCGCTGCTGAATTTGCGGGGATAGTAAGATTAGCAGTATATGTCCCATTGGATACGACTGAAGCTTCCTTATAATTTTTTCTTTGTAAGGCCAGCACTGCTGCCCCACTATTGAGAACACCGTAGCCAGACTTATAATCAATGCCAGCGACACCAATATCTGTAGCAGTATTGATCATCAAAGCCTTTACAAGTGCGGCAGAGGGCAAGATATTTGCATTACTATCTTTAAATACCTGCTGTAATACAGCCGCAGTTCCACTCACTATTGCACTAGCATCTGAGGTGCCATTGGGGCCAAGAGCTACTATTTGCGGAGCGATTCTACCATCATAAGTTGGACCTTGCGAACTTAAATTTTCTAGTGCCCCAGTACCAGAAATAGCACCCACAATCAACACATTTTTTGCTGCTTTAAAATTTCCTGTAAGATTTGCAAAACCTTGTAGTGAGCTAAACTTCCCAGTTGTTGAGAATCCAGAACCACTATTACCAGAAGAAAAAATAGGTAGAAAGTTTTTATTGTTCCACGTAATGTCATCGTAGCTTCTAGCCTCTTCCCCATAAAAAGATTGTATCACTGTACCGTAAGAATGGTTTTGTACTGTTACATTTTTTTGTTGCAAAATAGATGCGTCATCTGCAAATAAATTAGCAAAACTACTCGAGTAGAAATTACAATGATTAGCAATACCCCTACCAGTATGATAAATATTGCCTGCACCTCCTACCAATGTGGCTATTATAGTAGCATGGCTGTTCTCTGCAGCAGATTGCAATGAAGAAGCTATGTCCCTTTTTATAATATCTAAATCAGAAATATCAAATCTATTCTCTTTTATACCTACCGTTATCCCTTTACCATTTGCCAATGGTTGTGTAAAGTCTAATTGGTTAATACCATGGAAAGATCTATCATATCCTAATGCTATTATTTCTGGTTTTGCCTTGTAGGATTTATCAATAAATGTGATAGAAGAAAGTGGTAAAATATTTTTTTCTAAAAATAATTTTGAAGTAGTAACTAATGCAACTTTAGCGGAAGTATTATTTTGAAGCAAAATAATTTTCCCGGCATTCTTATCAATGATATTTTGAAGCGGCGCTAATTCCGTATAACTTAATATATATGATGCAGCCTCATTACTCTTAAAATCTTTAGTAAATGACGGCGACCATTTCCAATCATTATTAGCAAAATCTACAATTACTTCATCCTTTATTTTTAATATTAAATAAATATCCTTTTGGGCTATGATTTTAGTTTTTGGAGAAAGAGACCGAACAATTGGAATTTCTGATGGAACCTTATTTTTGAATTGTACAATTACAAAATTTATATCTACTAGTGGCGTTCCACTATTTTTTGCAATGTAATGATCGAATAGAATTTCGTCATTCGTGGCAGCCTTTTCTTGAGCGTTACTTCTATTCAGCATAGCGACATTTACCAGAAGTAGCAACATTAGCTTTATTATCGAATCCTTAATACTCATCAGAAAAAAGAAAATAAATTTTTAGAAAATATGAAGATGGCTGCAATCTCTTGCAGCCATTTAAAATTAAGATTAAGAAAAGATACTAATAAATATATCTTAAAGCAATACCATCATTGTTTCCAAAGCCAGCATCACCATTTGTACAAGCCATCATAAACGAATAAAAACTACCCGTTACCGTACCCACAGTACCTGGAATCTGTACTGCTCCAATAGTACCAGCAGCCTCACCACCACCTGGTCCGCAGCTAGCTCTATTAACGTAATCTGTGTGCCTAAATCCAATAGTATGTCCTATCTCGTGGGCTATTACTTCATCAGCCTTTGTTGAATTATTAATAGAACTTGTAGCACAACTATTGGTACTTAAAGTAAATCCAGGAGCAGGATTACCATTAGAAGGGAAACCAGCAGATTGACCGAGTACACAACCACCACTAGTAGCGTTACCAAGATTAGCACCTGTAATTACAATATCTCCGCCTGAGGTGACTCTTGTAAATCTAATTCTTAGTCCTAGGTTATTATATCTTGCTAAAGCACTGTTGAGTCCAGTAGAATAATAAGAAGGGAAGCCAGATCCAAGTCGTACAGTAATATTTCTTGACCCTGTGGAAGGAACACTTACAAGATTGAAAGTGCGGTACTGCTCCTGATTTGCAACAATGATATTGTTACTTGGAGCTTGGTTACTCATTTCTATTAATTGTGTTTTAGTAAGAAAGATATCTCCTTCGATTAGATAGCCACCAGTGGAAGTTTTCTCAGCCCAATTACTGCTAAAACCAGCAGATTTAATTAAAGTCTTCTCATCTTGCGATAAGGCATTGTTGTTTTCGTCAAGAGACGATTTTGTGCAACTTGAAAATGTACCTGCTACAAGCAAAGCCATTGATAATCCAAGGATTTTTTTCATTTTGTAAATAATTAAGTTTTGTAAATCTGAAAATACAGACTATGAAAATTAACATTCTTATTGCTTTGTAAAATCAAGATGCGAAATTTATTATTGCAACTTTGTATCAAATATTAGCTTGAAAATTATGCAATTTACTCACAATCAATAATTTAAATAATTTTTTAATAAACATAAAATTCAAGTAATTCTACAAAAGACTTTTAACACTTACTACAAAAATTTAACATTTTTGTGATGCGCTTCTAATAAATTCGTTTTGCTCCAGCAATTCTATGATTTTGTCATACAAGAAAGTCAACGATTTCTATTTATCTAAAGCTGACAATTATTAATGTGACGTACAACAGCAAAAAATCGTACAACGGCATACCATTAATAGTATTCTCAAAACCATCCATCTACGTTATATTTGCCAAAATCAAAATTTAGTTATGGCAGTTTTAGTAAATAAAGATTCCAAAGTAATAGTGCAAGGTTTTACGGGCACAGAGGGAACATTTCACGCTACACAAATGATAGAATATGGCACTAATGTAGTGGGTGGTGTTACGCCAAATAAAGGCGGGACGACTCATCTAGACAGACCAGTATTTAATACAGTAGCTGAGGCAGTAGCAAAAACAGGTGCTAACGTAAGTATCATATTCGTGCCGCCAGCTTTTGCTGCCGATGCTATTATGGAAGCTGCAGATGCAGGGGTTGCTCTAGTGGTGTGTATTACAGAAGGTATTCCTGTAAGTGATATGGTGAAAGTAAAAGCAATTGTGAATAATTCAAATACTAGATTGATTGGTCCTAACTGCCCTGGAGTAATTACGGCTGATGAGTGTAAAGTGGGTATTATGCCTGGCTTTATTTTCAAAAAAGGTCGCATCGGTATAGTGAGCAAGAGCGGTACACTTACCTATGAAGCGGCTGACCAAGTAGCAAAAGCTGGCCTTGGAATAAGTACTGCCATAGGAATAGGTGGTGATCCAATTATTGGGACTACTACTAAGGAAGCGGTAGAATTATTTATGAATGATGATGAGACTGATGCTATTGTAATGATAGGTGAGATAGGTGGCGGAATGGAAGCTGAAGCTGCATACTATATAAAGTCGACTGGTAACAAAAAACCTGTTGTAGGATTTATCGCTGGACAAACAGCTCCTCCTGGCAGACGTATGGGTCACGCTGGTGCTATCGTAGGTGGTGCAGAAGATACTGCAGAAGCTAAGATGAAGATTATGGGAGAATGTGGTATTCACGTAGTAGCTTCTCCTGCAGATATTGGTAAGACAATGGCTGAGGCATTAAAGAAATAATATTTTAAATTTCTTATGAAAGACCGGCTTTTTTAGCCGGTTTTTTTGTGAGTATGAAAAAACTGCTGCGTTGGAATTTAAAAATATTAAGTTCTTTACAACCCAAATATTGAGAGCAAGTATTTCTAAAGTTAATAAGCCTGAAAGGCTGACATTATTATAGAAAACAAACACCGGTAAGATTTCAAAACCCGGAACGGGTGGCATTATTCAATTTCAAAATGAACACTCTAAATTTTACTTATAATTCCACCCTTTCAGGGTTTAAATTACTAGATAGTACCAGTGCTATAACAATTTCATCCGCCGCGGCGGATTGATACAATTCCTTTTATGTAAACCATTTAATCATCTAAACTACCTTAAAGATTATTGCTCTGCTAAATTAAACCCTACAAACTGAGATTAAATTATATTGCGCTAGCTCACGGTAAGCAGATATGTAATTTGTGCAAATATTGCATCTACTAGTAAATGGAGCAATATTTGCTCCTATATCACAATGCCATAAATATTTAAACTTATCAATATGATTTCTAAAATAAATATACTGCTTCTTAGTTTTTTACTCTTAATAACTCACACATTGACTGCACAAAATAATGAAGAATATGCTGCTGATTGGAAACAGGTGGCAACTTTTGAAAAGCAAGGACTCACAAAATCTGCTCAGAATGTCGTTACTGAAATATTTAAAAAAGCAGTCGCTACAAACAATGGTGTGCAACAGGTAAAAACAGCGATGCACCTAATGAAATATCGAAATATGGTGGAGGAAGAAAGTGGCGCCAAAAATATCTTTTACCTAGATTCTCTTATTCCTAAAACTACCGCACCTGCTAAAAATATTTTGCAAAGTATGCAAGCAGAGGTATTGCATAATTACAAAGAAAACAATCGCTATCGCTTTTATAATCG
>JBBRHK010000139.1:0-7483 GCA_038222815.1 Chitinophagales bacterium | reverse complement strand
AGTACGCTAGATACGCTAGTGGCTATTGATTCTATTGTAGTTGGTCTCAATTATAGAGGGACCTATGGCGATACTACTAAAATGCAGCAATTAGAATTAAGAGAAGTAGTAGATAGTGGTTTTAGGGATTCTTCTTTTAAGAGGCGCCCTACAACTTATGCGCCTGCCTTGTCTAATAATGTGCTTGGCTCGGCGAGCTTTACACCACAAGGCCTTTTCAATAAACAGATTTTAAGAGGCGGAAAAGATTCTGTTTCTTCTCAGATAAGAATTAAAATTACAGATGCTACTTTCCTCAATAAAGTCTTTACTAGAGATAGTATACAAATGAGTTCTAAAAATGCTTTATATAATGACTCTGCCTTTAGGAGGGATTTTAATGGATTTGCTATTACTTCCGTAGGAACTACGGGTAATGGTTTAATGTATATTAACCTCACGGATGCTCGTACTAGGATGGAGATTTACTACAGAAAAACAAATTCTGGCGTAAAAGATACTTCGGTGGCAAACTTTGTAGTGGCGAGGACTGGCGGTTCATTATTCCCATCTGCTAATGCTAATCAAATTATTAGAAACCGTACTGGTTTTCCTGCTTCTATGCCTAGTACAGACTTTAATTTCTTACAAGCTTCTCCAGGTGATGCCATAAAAGTTTCTATTCCTAGATTGAATACTTTTAAGGACACGAATAGAATCATTCACAGAGCTTACTTGCAAATTAATCAAGTGCCAGAGAATCCTTCGGTAGATGCTATTTTCCCTGCAGCAAGTTTTGCCTATCTAGATCTAAAAGATACGGGCAATGCCTTCTTTAAGCCACTTTATTTTGACTTAAATCCCAATTCTTTTTATTCACCAGATCAGTCAATAGGATTTTTCCCAAGTTTTATAAATCAAGAATATTTTGGAGGTGCGTTTAAAACAAAAACTGTTGATTCTATTGGTTCTTACTCAAGTTATGAGTTAAATGTAACTAGGTATTTGCAGAGGATGGTTACAACTAATGGAATAAATTATGATCTTCGAGTAAGAACTCCATTTGATTTATCTTATCCTCAATATTTAGCCACATCAATTGAATATTCTAATCAAATAGCATTTGGTAGAATGAGAGTGGCCTCGGGCGCCAATCCTAGTAAAGTTCTAAAGATGAAGCTTATCGTTATCTACAGTAAAATACAGTAAAAATATTTATCTTTTTTAATCCTAGTCTGCTTAGTATATTTGCAGACTTTTTTTATTCTAAAACACAAAAATAATATGTCTTATTTATTTACATCAGAGTCAGTGAGTGAGGGACACCCAGATAAGGTGGCCGATCAAATAAGTGATGCTCTGATAGATAATTTTCTTGCTTTTGATCCTCAAAGTAAAGTAGCTTGTGAAACTTTAGTTACTACTGGTCAGGTAGTATTAGCTGGTGAGGTAAAAAGTGCTGCATATCTAGATGTACAAGAAATAGCTAGAGCAGTAATTCGTAAAATAGGATATACTAAGAGTGAGTATATGTTTGAAGCCAATAGCTGTGGTATTCTTTCTGCTATCCACGAGCAAAGTGGTGATATCAATCAAGGGGTAGATAAGAAGAAAAAAGAAGAGCAAGGTGCAGGCGATCAAGGAATGATGTTTGGTTATGCTACAAATGAAACAGACAATTATATGCCATTGGCACTTGCAATGAGCCACGATATTTTAATTGAACTTGCAGCAGTGAGAAGAGAGAATAAGCAAATTAAATACTTGCGTCCAGATGCCAAGAGTCAAGTTACTTTAGAGTACGATGATAACAATCAGCCAAAGAGAATAGATGCGATAGTAGTATCTACTCAGCATGACGATTTTGGTAAAGATGAAGTGATGCTTGCAAAAATCAAGAAAGACATTATAAATATTGTAATACCTAGGGTAAAGAAGAAGTATGCTAAGTATGCGCATTTATTCAATAACAAAATTCAATACCATATTAACCCAACGGGAAAGTTTGTAATAGGCGGTCCTCACGGAGATACTGGTCTTACTGGTCGTAAGATTATAGTAGATACTTATGGTGGTAAAGGTGCACACGGTGGTGGTGCATTCAGTGGTAAAGATCCTAGCAAGGTAGATAGAAGTGCAGCTTATGCTACTCGTCACATTGCAAAGAACCTTGTAGCGGCTGGCTTGTGTAGCGAGGTGCTTGTACAAGTAAGTTATGCGATAGGAGTTGCAAAGCCTACCTCAATTAACGTAGTAACTTATGGTACTGCAAAGGTAGATATGACAGATGGTGAGATAGCAGCAAAAATAATGGCGATGCCATGTTTTGATATGCGTCCATACTTCATAGAGCAAAGGTTAAAACTACGTAACCCAATTTACAGCGAAACTGCTGCTTATGGTCATATGGGTCGTAAAAATGAAATAGTAGAGAAGACTTTTACTACACCGTACGGCAAAACAGTTAAGAAAAAAGTAGAATTATTTACTTGGGAAAAACTAGATGCAGTGAAAGATGTAAAAAAAGTTTTCGGACTTAAATAATCTCAAGAAATAAAAGTATTTAAAAACGCCTCCTCAAAATTGAAGAGGCGTTTTAGTTAAAAATCGCCCATAAAATTAAAAAACTCATCACTCATCACTCATCACTAATAACTACTTTTGCACTGTGAAAAATTTTAGACATCAACATCAGCGACCAAAGAAAAATACTTTGGTGGTAGGCAGAGAAGCCGTAACAGAAGCTTTGCAAACTGGCAAACAACTAGAGAAAATATATCTTCAAGGTAATATACACGGAGAGGGTATTGATTTAATAAAAAAACTAGCGGCTGAGCAACTTACTCCCATTAGTAAAGTACCAATTGAAAAGCTCAACAACTTTAATGTAAGCAATCACGAAGGTTGTATTGCACAAATTGCGAAAGTACAGTATCAAGATTTGCAGTCGGTTATTTCCTTTGTTGTAGAAAGTGGAGAGATTCCTTTGTTTGTAATCCTAGATGGTATCACAGATATTAGAAATATAGGAGCAATTGCGAGAAGTGCTTTAAGTTTTGGCGCTCACGCTCTTATTATACCAGAGAAAGGTGTAGGAACTTTAAATGAGGATGCTATTCTTACGTCAGCAGGCGCATTAGAAGAACTAGCAGTGTGTAGGGTGCCAAGTCTAATGAAAGCTGTAGATGATCTACACCTTAACGGTATTAAAGTTTTTGCGGCAGAAATGACCGCTCCTAAGAAAAGTTTTGAAATTGACTTCACAGAACCTTGTGCCATAGTAATGGGTGGAGAAGAAAAAGGTATCTATGCAGCTCTTTTAAAGATATGTGATGAGCAATTCAACATACCGATGCCTGGTGGATTTGAAAGTCTAAATGTAAGTGTCGCTACTGGTATCAGTTTGTATGAAGTAGCGAAGCAAAGAATTTTAATCTAGTAAAATTTTCCTTTTTTGATTAGTAGAAATACATCTATACAGCTGGTAGAATGTCCTAGAGATGCAATGCAAGGCATTCATAATTTTATTGCTACCAAGGATAAGGTTGCCTATATAAATTTGTTATTAAAATGCGGCTTTCATACTCTAGATTGTGGCAGTTTTGTATCGCCAAAGGCCATCCCGCAAATGGCGGATACAAAAGAAGTGCTGTCTATGATTGATAAGACAACGGCTACCAAATTATTAGCCATTGTTGCTAATGAAAGGGGTGCTGCAGAAGCTTCTACTTTTTCTAATATTGATTATCTGGGATATCCTTTTTCTATTTCAGAAACATTTCAACAAAGAAATACTAATGCTGGTATTGAAGCCTCTAAAGAAAGGCTTTTAAAAATCCAAGATATTACTGTAGCTGCTGGCAAAGAGCTTGTGGTGTATATTTCAATGGCTTTCGGGAATCCTTACGGAGATTTGTTTAATGAAGAGATTGTGTATGAATATGCCAATTGGATAAAGGAAGCAGGTGTAAAAATAATTTCATTGGCAGATACAGTTGGTGTAGCCGATGCGGCTCTAGTAAAGTCAATCACAAAAAATGTAGTAGAAACATTGACGCAAACTATAGTAGGTGTTCATTTACACACAACTGCTAGCAACTGGCAACCCAAGCTAGAAGCGGCTTTAGAAGCAGGATGTGGTAGGGTAGATGGTGCGCTTTTAGGAATTGGAGGTTGCCCAATGGCTGGCGATGAGCTCGTGGGTAATATGGATATGCTGAATGTGGTGTCTTACTTTGAAAACAACGGCCTATCGCACAATATCGATCTCGAAGCCTTAGCTGAAGCAAGCATTTCTGCAAAAAAAATATTCCATTAATTATCATATGAGTTTCAGGATAGAATTTTCTCCGCAGGCAGTAGAAAGGAAGATTACCCACAAGGATAAAATTTTTCTAATAGGGAGTTGTTTTTCTGAGAATCTTGGCAACAAGCTTTTGGCTCACAAGTTTCAGGTGTTACAAAATCCGCACGGTGTTTTATTTAATCCCTTCAGCATTGCTGCGGCCTTAGAAGCCTGCATTGATAATAAGAAAGTACAGGACAAAGACTTGTTTTATTTTAACGAAGCTTATCACAGTTGGTCGCATCATAGTATGTTGTCAAATCCTATTTTAGAAAATGCAATTGACGCTATTAATGTAGTGACAGAAAAATCTCATCATTTCCTAACAGAAACTGATATTGTTATTATTACGTTGGGCTCTGCATTTGGCTATGAGCTTACAGAAGCGGCCGAAAATTATAGCAGCAATTTTATAGTTGCTAATAATCATAAAGCTCCTTCTTCTTGGTTTACGAGAAAATTAGCTGACAAAGATTCTATCAAAAATTCGTTGACAAAAAGTATTAAGAAACTTCGAATTTTAAATTCAAAAATAGAAGTGATCTTTACCGTAAGTCCTGTAAGGCACCTAAGAGAAGGCTTTGTAGAGAATAACCGTAGCAAAGGTATACTGCTCAATGTCGTACACGAATTATGTGAGGAAATGCAAGCGGTTACTTACTTCCCTGCTTATGAGCTTGTGATAGATGACCTAAGAGACTACCGTTTTTATGCAGAAGATATGGTGCATCCTAATTATGCTGCTACTAACTATGTGTGGCAAAAATTTCAAGATGTAAATATTAGCGTAGCTACCAAAAAGCTGATTACTCAAATTGAAGAATTAAATATGGCAGTGGCTCATAAACCATTTAATCCTACCTCTGAGGCACACAAAAAATTTAAACTGTCTCAATTACAGAAGACTAAACAATTAGCAGCATTAAATCTTCAGCTAAATTTTGAAAAAGAAATCGCTTTCTTTTCTGAAACCTAATGAATTCTATCGCCCCTAATTTCTTCTGTTTTCATTAATTCTTTTTCAAAAGCTAACCATTCAGCCCATCTTTTCCTTACTATTTTTTTGTCAATATAATGCTCAGAAAGTGTAATAAACATAGTGTAGTGCCCTGCTTCGCTCTCCATAAATTTTCTGTAGAAGTTTCTCATATACTCATCTTCTAAGCCTTCACTCAATCTTTTAAATCTTTCGCAGCTTCTAGCTTCTATGAGTGCCATCATCAGCAATTGATCTAGCATTCTATCATCAGGACTTCCGTCTTTTTTTTGAAAAGCGATCAGTTTATTTACATAAATATCCTTCCTTGGCTTACCTAGTGCAAGTCCCCTCTTTTTTAATTCTGCGACTACTAGCCTAAAATGTCCCCATTCTTCTGTTACAATTGGAGATAGCTCATCTATCAAATGGGCTCTTTCATTATTTTTTTGAATGATTGCAATGCAAGTCAACGCTGCTTTTTGCTCACACCAAGCGTGGTCTGTAAGAATGGCTTCCATCTCTATGGCAGCAAGGTTTACCCAGCGAGGGTCTGTGGGAAGTTTTAGGCCTAAAATGTTTTTTACATCTTGGTTTTTTTCGGTGTTGAAAGTCATAGGTACAAAATTACAAGGATTACCTAAATTACTGGGAGTCATCTTTGGTAATCTCGGAGCAAAATTAGAAATGCTTAAAAGCGGCATACTAGAATTGCTTTATTATTCTTATTTTACAGGCTACAATTCTATTGCTTATGCGTACCCTCTCTTTTATTTTAGTTGCCTTGGTTACTCTTGGCTTAATTGTTATACTTAATACTAGTTTAGTTTTAAAAGCGCCGCTTGGTGCATTACTAAGCCCTCAACAGGGACTTTGGCAAAATGCAAAATCTGACATTGAAAAGAAAAATGTTGATATTAAGACAGATAAGTTAGAAGGGAAGGTAAATGTTTACCTAGATGAAAGATTAGTACCACACGTATTTGCTGAGCAAGATCATGATGCGTATTTCGTACAGGGATATTTACACGCAAAATATCGCCTTTGGCAAATGGAATTTCAAACGATTGCTGCTGCTGGCAATCTAAGTAGCATTGTAGGGAATGTAGCCTTGCCAAGGGATAGAGAATTTAAAAGATTAGGAATGGAGTGGGCAGCGGAGCAATCGACGATAGAGATGGAAAAAGATGCAGAAATTAAATCTGCTTGTGATGCTTATACCCAAGGTGTAAATGAATATATTAATTCTCTTACAGCAGCAGATTTACCAATTGAGTACAAGTTGTTAGGTTACGCACCTCAGCAATGGTCTAACAAAAAATCAATGTTGTTTTTAAAATATATGAGCTACGATTTAGCAAGTGCTGCTGATGATTTTGAAATGACAAATGCGAAATCTTTCTTTACCAAAGAACAATTCGACTTATTATATCCTGCTTTTCAAGATTCTTTAGATCCTATTATCCCAGCATCTACAGCCCTTCCAAAGGCTGCAAGATTACCTGTAGCGCCTGCGCTTGCTGATACTTTGACTATAAATAAGGGAGACGTTGTATTGAATGAGCAGATGCAGCCCGATAGAGAAAACGGTAGTAATAATTGGGCCGTGGCTGGTAGTAAGACAAAATCTGGGTATCCGATTCTTTGCAATGATCCTCACCTAGGACTCAATCTTCCTTCACTATGGTATGAGATGCAAATAAATACACCCAATATGAATGTGTATGGTGCTACCTTTCCTGGCAGTCCTTGTGTTATCATTGGCTTTAATGATAGTTGCGCTTTTGGCTTTACAAATGGTGGTAGAGATGTAAGAGACTATTATGAAATAAGTTTTAAAGATGAAAAGCGGGAAGAGTATCTGTACAATGGTACTTATCACAAAACTATTTGGAGAATAGATTCGATAAAGATAAAAGGAGAAAAAGATTTTATTGACTCGGTAGCCTACGTAAAACTTGGCGAAGATATTTGTCCTGTGATGTACGACAAAACCTTTACAGGGAATAAAACTAATGGCACAAAAAATTATGCTGTAAGATGGACAGCCCACGACAAGGGAAATGAATTAAAATTATTTTACCTACTCGATAGAGCAAAAAATTATGAAGATTACACAAATGCTGCTAAGTACTTACTTACACCGGGACAGAACATCATTTTTGCAGCAAAGAATGGTGATA
>JBBRHK010000138.1:0-7492 GCA_038222815.1 Chitinophagales bacterium | reverse complement strand
CCATGAGGACTACTGGAAACTAGTAAACTCAGCCTCAAGCTTTACGGACAGTATGGATAGCAAGCGTTATACGCCACTTGGATTTCCTTATAAAGATTCATTAGCTTTTGTAAAAAAATTGAAAAAAAGAATTGCAGAGAGCGGTATCTATGTTGCCAAAAACGGAAAAACGGATTCTCTTGTATTATCAGAATTAATAAGTAAATATCAACAGCAGAAGGGAATAAAAAAAGATGGAAAGGTGAGTGCCAGTTTGGTGAAAAACTTGAATAACACAGATTATAACAAGTTTTTAAAATTTGCACTCACTTTAGATAAGTATAAGGCGCTGCCAAGTAAAATGCCTAATAAATATATTTGGGTAAATATTCCGTCTTATAGGTTGCAGGTAATGAGTGATGATAGAGTAGCCTTAGAATCAAAGGTTATCTGTGGTAAAATCAGCTCTTCTACACCAGAGATAACGAGTGAGATCTCTGATTTGGTTTTGTACCCTACTTGGACCGTACCTACTAGTATTATATCGGCGCAAATGATTCCTGGGCTAAAGCGAAATCCTAATTATTTAGCTAGAAGGGGTCTCTATCTTCTTGATCGCAAAGGAAGAAAAGTAAATGCAGCATCAGTAAACTGGTCAAAATACAGCAAAGCTATCCCTTATTTAGTACAGCAAGGCAGTGGAGATGGCAACTCCCTCGGTGTGATAAAATTTAATTTTAAAAACGATCATTCTGTTTATCTACACGATACTAATCAGAGATACTTATTTAAAAATGCTAATCGAAGCCTCAGCCACGGGTGTGTGAGGGTGGAGCAATGGAGAGAACTGGCACACTATATTGCTAATACTGATAGTGTTATGAGTAAAACGCCAAAAAACCTATCCTATACTGCTGATTCAATTGACAGTTGGCTAACTGTAAAGAAAATGAGAAAGATTGACGTAAAATATAAAATGCCCCTATTTATTGTTTATTTTAGTGTTTATGCTGATGCTGGTCAATTGAAGTTTTATGATGATGTGTATGAAGAGGACAGCAGACTTATTGCAAAATACTATAGCAATAAGAATTTTTCACCTTAAATTTTGATATGTTTTTAAAAAACTTAGCCTTATTTCTTGGAGTTGTTTATTCATTTTATCCATTTCTGAATGTAGAAATTCCGGTCACTGCAGTGGAGAAAAAATTTAATTATTCTCTGAGTGTATCTCAAAATAAGACAAAGAAGAAACTTTCTAAAAAATCGCCAACTGGTACAGTTTTGTACGGTACGGCAAGTTATTACGCTACCAAGTTTCACGGAAGAAGGACTGCTAGCGGCGACATTTTTGATCATAAAAAAATGACGGCTGCTTGTAATGCACTACCATTAGGAACTTGGATAAGGGTTACTAATCTAAAAAATAAAAAATCAGTAATTGTTCGTACTAATGATAGGCTAGCTAAGCGTACCACTAGACTTGTAGATCTCACGATGGCAGCAACTAAAAAGCTTGGATTTACCGCTGCTGGGCTTACGAGAGTGAAGATAGAAGTAGTAGCAAAAAATACTAAATAGCATTGGGTATGTTCAAATTGAGCCAAAATATTTAAAAGTTATAAATATCACAATATATATTTCCTCATTTAATATTAAGAAACTACATTTGCAGCGAAAATTAAAACCCTATTTATGAAACAGTTTTTTTTAAGTTTAACAATGTTACTTCTTGCCGCTGGCGCTATTGCCCAGACGGACAATGTGAAGCCATCAAGTTTTAGCATTGGCTTCGGTATGTATGATTTTAAAACAGCAAACCAATTAAGAACCACTAGCTTACCTGCGTTATTTAGAGATAAAAAAATATCAAAGCTAAGAGAAATGGATCCTGCCTTATTTTTAAGCTATACAAAAGGTGTTACTAGTAATATTGACTTCGATCTATCTCTAGCTGCTGCTTATGTGAAATATCCCATTCCTAATAAGCCAGCATTTACTTCACAATTTTTGCTTTCGGATTTAAGTGCTGTAGCAAACATTAAGTTGTTGCCAGATAATTATTATGTAGTACCATACTTAGTAGCTGGAATTGGTGCCACTCAATACAAGGGTTATTTTGCTGCTCAAGCTCCTGTAGGACTTGGCCTTCAATTTAGATTGAATAGCGAAAATTTTATCCGACTTACCTCACAATATAGATTACCAATTACGGAAAGCGCTAATTACCACTTTTTCCATGGTCTTTCTGTTCTTCAGTCTTTTCCCAAAAAAGTAGTAGCTCCAGTAGTTGCACCTCCTGTAGTTATATTAGATAGAGATGATGATGGTGTTTTAGATGCAGATGATAAGTGTCCAGATGTTGCTGGTCTTGCTACATTGATGGGTTGCCCAGATAGAGATGGTGATGGTATTGCTGATGGAGATGATAAATGTCCTGATGTAGCTGGAATTGCAAAGTATCAAGGATGTCCAATACCTGATACTGATGGTGATGGTATTAATGACGAAATGGATAAATGTCCTACAGTTGCTGGTGTTGCAAGATACCAAGGCTGTCCTATACCAGATACTGATGGTGATGGTGTAAATGATGAAATGGATAAGTGTCCAAGTCGTCCTGGTCCTGCATCAAATCAAGGTTGTCCTGAGATCGCAAAAGAAGTAATTGAAAAAGTAAATTTTGCTGCTAAGAATGTATTCTTTAGCACTGGAAGTTTCAAATTGTTACCTAAGTCATTCAAGTCATTAGATAACGTAGTTACTCTAATGAAAGAAGATGAATCATTAATGTTAGATATCGAAGGTCATACAGATTCTCAAGGTTCTGACGAATCAAATCAAGTCCTTTCTGAGAACAGAGCTAAAGCAGTAGTTGATTACTTCGTAAGCAAAGGAGTTGCATCAAGCAGATTAGCTTCTCAAGGTTTTGGCGAAACTAAACCTGTAGAAGATAATGCAACAGCAGCAGGAAGAGCTAAGAACAGAAGAACAGAGATTACAGTTAGAAATTTCTAAGATTAGAATAATAGAATTTAGAAGGCCGCCTCTTGAAAAAGAGGCGGCTTTTTTTATGCTTTATTTCAAAAGTTAGGAGACGTGATACAAGGCGAGATTATACTAAACCTAATTATATTCGATAAGAATCCGATAATGTTTAACTGTATATTATTTATTCTGACGTAACTCTAGAATACTTGAAAGCTAGATTTAGAGCTCAATTTTCAATTTTTTCTCATTCACTTAGTATTGGTATATTGTCGAGAATGGTTCCTATGTTCTTAACTAGAGTCAAATAAGCCTACAGATTGATATTATTCCTTAAGATCATTTAGCTATTTACCAGAACCTGGAATGTAGTTTTAACTAGATTACTTTGTAAAGCAAGACTAAACAAGCTGATGAATTAGTCATTTTAGATCATAGCATTTTTGGATTTTTTAGGAAAATCTAGCTGACTCGATAGGAAAATTGTTTCAACTTGCAATAAGTAGTTGAATAATTAAGTTTTACTTGAAGTAAGTAAAATTCCTAAATAGTTTAGACTAAGAGAGGCAGCATTAAGTCCAAGAAAAAAGCCACTCGAAAGTGGCTTTTAAAATAAATCAAACAAATTGTCCTAAGGAAAAATTCCCAACTCACTATAACTAGTCGCCACTTTATTTATCGCACTTACATATGCAGCAGTTCTCATATCTGGAACTTCTGGATTGTTCTGCCATATCTCCATAATTTCTCTAGTAGCTGCTATCATTGTTTCTTCTAGTCCGCTATGTACAAGATCTTGCTCATCTGCCCCGTGCATAATAAATTTACGCTCTACATCGCTAACTTCCTTACCTGTAAGTTCTTATATTTGGCTTACGATACGAGTGTTCATATTTTCTGTAAAACGCTTCTCCATTCTACAGTAACGTACGTGGCTAAGATTTTTTAACCACTCAAAATAACTCACTGTAACACCACCAGCATTCAAATACATATCCGGTACGCAAAGGATGTTATTTTTGATGAAAATTTCATCTGCTTCAGGCGTACAAGGTCCATTCGCAGCTTCACCTATGATTCTTGCTTTTACCCTTGGAGCATTTTCTACATTGATAACATTCTCTAATGCAGCCGGTATTAAAATATCGCATTCAAGTTCTAATGCATCTGTATTCTTAGCAAGGTTAGTAGCTCCAGGAAAATTTAAAATACTTCCTGTCTCTTTTCTATGCATAAAAACTTCGTCTTCATGCAAGCCATTTTCATTGTAGATAGCTCCTTCATATTCTGCTAATGCTACTACAATTGCACCGCTCTCTCTAAAGAATTTGGCACTATGATAACCCACATTTCCTAATCCTTGTACAACTATTTTCTTTCCTTTTATTCCTACTGATAGGCCAAGCTTTTCCATCACCTCTGGCATATTACATACTTCTCTAATGCCAAAGAAAACACCTAGACCAGTAGCTTCTTTTCTACCTCTTACGCCACCTTGAGTAATAGGCTTGCCAGTTACACAGCCTGCAGCATCAATTTCCCCAGGTTTTAAAGAAGCATAAGTATCTACAATCCAAGCCATTTCTCTTTCTCCAGTTCCATAATCAGGTGCTGGTACATCAATACCAGGACCTATAAAGTTTTTCTTTACAAGCTCTGCTGTATATCTTCTTGTAATTTTTTCTAATTCATATTTGCTATACTTACTTGGGCTTATTTTTATACCACCCTTGCCACCACCAAAAGGCACATTCACAATGGCACATTTGTAAGTCATTAGACTGGCAAGTGCCATTACTTCATCCTGGTTTACTTCTTTGCTAAATCGAATACCGCCTTTACAAGGAGACTTGTGCTGGCTATGTTGTACCCTATAGGCTTCTATTACTTCTATCGTACCATCATCTCTCTTTATCGGAAATCGCATTTGATACACGCTATTACAAGCCTTTATTTGCTCAAGAATTCCGTGATCCCACTTTGTGAATTTTGAAGCCTTATCAAAACTTTTTTCAACACTTTGGAAGAAACTGTAATCTTTATGGTCACTCATATTTTCATTTTAATTTGGTAAGCAATCGAATAATAGCTTGCAATGTAACGCAAGCTTTTTAATTTATGAAAGATTATTTCTCTAATTTTTTTATTTTACGGTCTAGCATAAAAAGGTATAAAAATAAACCAAATAAAATAGTAAGACAAACCGCTACAACAGCATAGATTTTTCCATTGCTTCTGAGTAAATCTGCCATTTCTACTTTGTCTTGTGCAAACAGAAGGGTGGGAACAAAAATGGCTATTGCCAAGGCTAAAAATTTATATACTTTATTCATTATTGAGAATGATTTTATCTTCTATTTTTTTTGATCTAATTTTAAGACTGGCAATCCAAACACCGAGCAAGGTCCAGCCGATAACCGCTGGGTAAAAAATAGCCCTCATAGATCCATCCATATCATTTCTATCTAAAGCAGGGTTGCCACTATCGCTTCCAGGACTGCCCGGATGCAAACTACCTACGAGCCTTGGAATAATCCAAATGCTTGGAAACAGCATAGCAAATGCAAACACATTATATACTGCACTTACTCTTGCTCGCTTATCTACATCTGTAAATGAACCTCGTAGCACAAAATAGGCTCCATATATTAGTATGGCAATCATTGCGCCTATTAGTTTGGGTTCTTTAAGAACACTTGCAAGCGACTGACCTTGATCTGTAACCCAGGTTACAGAAACCCAAATTACTCCAGTAGCATAGCCAAGTACTCCAAAAACTGTCCCTATTGAGGCAAAGGCACTTGCAGTGATATCGTGCTTGTAATTGTTACTACTCAAGTATTTAATACTATAAATAAAACTTACTATAAACAGGATCATCATCCCAAACCACATACATACGTGAAAATAGAGGTTTCTGATACTTTCATTTAAAATATTAAGCTCTGGTACTTTTCCTAAAAAACCCGCAATGAATGTGTAAATAAGAAGTAAAAAGGATAATATTTTCCACCAATGTTTTTGCAAAACCTAATAATTTAGTTCCGCAAAGGTAAGGACTGAATATACTTTTATTAATTATTTTTTTGACGATAATCGTTTTATTTTAATGCCGAAGATGTAATGTAAATCAAGGATATTGTACCTTCTAAAAAATAATATTGATTTTAACTTTAATAATATCAAAAGTTCTTAATTTACTATTGTAAATTTTTCTATTAAAAGAATTAATCCTTCCAAAGAAACGGAAATAAGATAATAGACAACGCAATAATAAGTATGTCTAACACTATTATGAATCCTAGGAGTTGCATCATTGCTCCCGCTTGAAAAACTTCTGCAAAAGCAGTCTTACTTACCCTGATCAATAACAATAGAAGTGGCAAAATAAGCGGAAAGCCCAAAATTGGAATAAGTGCAGCATTTTGTTGTGCCTTAGATGCAATCGCACTCATCAGCGTAAATACAAGGCTTAAACTGATACTTCCTAATAATACGATGCCTGCAAAACGATAAACATAAATTACTGGATTATCTAGAAACAAAAAGAATAGAAGCAAACTAAGCATACTCATAATAGATATAAGTAGGCTGTTAAAAAGTTGCTTAGCAATAATGAATTCTACTGGCGAGGTAATACTATAGAAGTAAAGTAGCTTTCCCTTGCTTTCTTGTAGAAAACTTTTAGCTACTGTGTTTACACACACAAATAATTGAATGACCCAAAACATACTTGTCCAAATATCCCCAGAAAGTTGCTGGTTAAGGGATAGGTACAATACAAAAATTGTAGAAGCTATGTATAACATTAACCCATAGAAACTATGCTGCTGCCTAAGTTCTAGCAGTATATCTTTTTTAAGTAAAGCAAAGATTCTATTTACCATTTCGGTTGTTTACATTGTTGGTTTTACAGCGGCGCATTCTCTACACCTAGGCTCGTAGGTTTCTTTTTCTCCTAATAATACTTGGCCTTGCTCTTCCGTTTTTCTGTAAGAAAGACTTGCCATACCACCGCATTTCATACAAATAGCGTGGAGCTTGGTGATGTAATCTGCAATGGCAAGTAAGTTAGGCATTTGGCCGAATGGCTTGCCCATATAATCCATATCAAGGCCTGCTACAATAACTCGTATTCCCTTAAGTGCGAGTTGCTCGCATACAAATGCAATTTCACTATCAAAAAATTGTGCTTCATCTATTCCTACTACATCTACTTCATTGGCCATTAGTAAAATACTATGTGCACTTTCTACAGGTGTACTTTGAATAGAATTAGTGTCGTGGCTTACGATTCTTATTTCATCATATCTTGTATCGATGGAGGGCTTAAAAATTTCAGCTTTTAAATTGGCAATTTTTACTCTCTTTAATCTACGAATAAGTTCTTCTGTTTTACCACTAAACATACTGCCGCAAATAACTTCTATCGACCCTTTTTTATTGGCACCGAGATTGGGTTCTATAAACATTTTTACTATTTAAAATTTGGGTTGTAACTTTAAAGCCAATTATACTTTTGTAA
>JBBRHK010000137.1:0-7527 GCA_038222815.1 Chitinophagales bacterium | reverse complement strand
CCACCACCATTGGTAGAAAATCCTAAACCTCCTTTACCAGCTACATAAAAACTTTCACTAGGAAAAAATCTTACACCAACACGTACAGGTACAAGTCCAAAATTGCCGATACTGTTCTTTCCAAATAGTGAAGTATATCCTGCGTCAGCTGTCAGAGCTACTTTTTCTGATACACCATACATGCCCAAAAGGTCAACTCCAGCACCAATAGAGTATGCTTTCAAATTGCTTGCAGGAACTGCTAAATTAATACCGCCTTGTACATGGAATCCCGCAAGATCCTGTGCACTTGCCGCTACCGTAATCATTACAATAGCTAGACTTAAAATTAGTTTTTTCATTGTTTTGTTTTTTATGAGTTAATTTTTGAAGGCGCAAATATATATCCCCAATCGAGATTTCATATATAATATAATTTAAATTTTAATGCTAGCTCTTAGATGACCGGTATAGCGCCAGCGCCCTATTAATATGATTTTCTTTATCTAGCAGTGCAGTAGCTTCTTTTTCTCCAATGCCAAGTTCATCCATTACTATTTGTACTGCCCTATTGTACAGTTTTTGGTTAGAGAGTTTCATCTCTACCATTTTGTTTCCCTTCACTCTACCAAGCTGTATCATTACCGTGGTAGAAATCATATTTAAAACTAACTTTTGTGCAGTACCCGCCTTCATTCTAGTACTACCAGTTACATATTCTGGTCCCGTTTCTATTTCAATAGGAAAATCACAAGCTTTAGCAATTTGGCTATTTAAGTTACATACAATACAGCCAGTGGCTATGTTGTTTTCCTTTGCCTTTACTAGCGCATTAAGTACATAGGGCGTGCTACCAGATGCAGCAATACCCACTAATACATCCTGCTCATTAATATTATTTTTTTGAAGGTCGAGCCAGCCTTGATGTAGGTCGTCCTCTGCGTTTTCTACAGCGTGCTGTATGGCTACCCCTCCTCCTGCAATAGTTGCTATTACTAGGTCCTCAATGCCATAAGTAGGTGGAATCTCGGCTGCATCTAGTATCCCTAGCCTTCCGCTAGTGCCAGCGCCAATATAAAATAATCTACCAGCATGCTTTAACTTATCAGTAATGGTTTGGCAGAGTATTGTTATTTGCGGAATACATTTTTGAACCGCCAAAGCTACCGTGACATCTTCCTTATTTATTTCTGTAAGAAGTTGCTGTACTGTCTTTTTTTCTAAGCCATCATAATGAGAATCTGCTTCTGTGCTGTGATTATTAGTAGGCATAAATGTTAGAAAATTTTGGGTTGAACTTATATTTCCTAGCAAAATTAGAGAATAAAAAATCGGTTTATTGCTTCTAAGTTGAAAGAATAGATATTACAAGAAAATTTAATTAATTAAAAATTGAAATTTTAGGTCGAAATTATTTTTAATGGCTTGATCTCCGAGATTGCTAAAAAAGCTTTTGGAATTGTATTTAATTCCAAAGACAGTTCTATCAATACTAATTTTACCAGATAACAATTGTCCGCTCCCTTGATTTTTGATTGCTAATGGGAAGCTGATTTTTTCGGTCTTGCCTTTCACTGTAAGATTTCCAGTAATTGTTGCTTCTCCTAGGTTGTTATAATTTATTTTTTCACTTATAAATCTAGCTGTAGGATACTTGGTCACATCAAAGAAATCTTTGTCTTTTAAGTGAGTGGCTAATTGGTCGTTCTCGCTAGTAAGCCCTGCTAGGTTAATAGTAATATCGACATTCGATAGGATGGAGGAATCAATGGCTATTTCTATATTTTTTACTGGTACGGTTCCCGATAAGCTATAATCTCCTATCTCCCCATATCCTGTCCAAGTAAGTGAAGAAGAACTCACAGTGGCAATATGCCTTGTGGTGCTTTTAAGTTTTCCTTCAGTTTCTATCGGTCCTGTTCCTTTTACAAGTTTACCAAACTTGTCTTTGGCAATGTAATACCACATCGCATCTCCACTTGTTAGTTTTTTTTCTCGGCGCCAGCTTTCATTGTCTCTATAGATTATTCCCTTTTTCAGCAATCCATTTTTACAATTATAAGTAGTTGCAAACTCCTCTGCAGTCATTGTAACCCTTAGATACCAGCCTTTCTTTGTATATACAAAACTTCCGTACTCCACAAGTTGTAAATCTTCACTAGCTTGTACTGATGTGTTATGTTTCCAAATGTACATACTGTCTTCTAGCACCGCATAGGTTGGATTTGGAAAATGAGCAACTGTAATTCCGACAGGTATATCACGAAGCTTTTCTGGGAAAAGCCGACCAGCTGAGGTAAAGCCACCATCAAAATCGCTTGTTTCAATGGGTAGTTTATTAGAGGATTGCTCTTGTTGATCTTTATCTCGGTTGTTCTTGGAGGTGCAAGCAAAGAATACTGAAATAAGTACAACGGATGCTGCGAGAATAGAAATAATTTGTTTCATAGTTGAGTTTTTTAATTTTTTAATTTTGAATAAAACAGCTAAAGGTTTTTGATTAGCTAATTCAAAAGCCAAGTGCCGATTTCTAGAACACAAAATTATAATGCCGTTACAGCTATGAAGTCCCGATACAGGATATGGTACTGATTTGAAAAGAAATTTTAAATAATTGAAAGACAGATAATTGCGAGTGTCATTACATAAAATGGCACTTATTTATCAGAGGTAATTTGCTCTTTGGGGAGCGAGCCTGTGATTTCTTTGTAAGTTCTGTTGAAGGTTGTCTTAGAGTTGAAGCCGCAATCATAAGCTAGACCCATAATGGAGAGATTGGCATTAGCTTCGGAATTACGCTTTTCTCGGAAAAGATTTACACGATATTCATTTATAAATCTAGAAAAGCTTTTTTGAAGCCCTGCATTTATAGTTTGAGAAACACTTCTACTACTGTAACCAAGCTTTAAAGCAAGGTCATTTACAGTTAAATTTTCATTCAGAAACAGTTGGTCAGTTTCTACAATATTTATTATTTTGGCTAAAAGCGTTTCATTTATCTGTTTTGCTTTTAAGTCCTCCACTTTATTACCAGTTTCTATAGCTGATGATCGTATTTTATGCGTTTCTTCTGCATCAATCAATTCAGAAGATGCCTCTTCAATGGCATTTTCATCATCTACAGACTCAATATTTTTTTGAATTTCTATTAAGCTATTTTGTTTGATGGCGAAAAATGCTATTACAAAGAGTATTACACACCTTATAATATCGGAAGGGAAATAATCGGCTGAGAAGTTAAAGGAACTTGCTGCTAGTTGAAATAAAACAAGCAAGACATAGTATCCCATAAAAATATACAGTAAAGACTTTAACCAGCGTAAAGTCAATTTATAATTGTTACTGTAAAAATCATTTAATTTGGCCTTATAGTGTCTTATTTCCTTAAAACTCAGCAGTAGGTAGATAGCTACTGAAAGGTAGACAAGAATATTTTGTAAAGGCTTTGCATACGGCTCGTATACAGATATATAAATATCATATTTAATTTCATTGCTCTGTAGGAAGCACCAAGTATATAACATTACTTGAATGATAACAGGTAGCAGGTGGAGAAACAAGGAAGCATTCGAGAGTTTTTTTATGCCAATCAACCTATTTACGTAAAGGTATAAGAGCGGACCAACGCCTAATGAGAAAATAATTGGTAAAAAATAAAGGCTATTGTATTGATTATAGATACCACTCTCTATTAGAAAGTTATGAAATAGAGTGCCTACCGACACCAAAACAAGCGCAGATAAAAATCTATTTGCTTGGGCATTTTGTTTTTCGGATAATAGTATTATGTTAACGAATATGCCTGTAATAATTCCAACGATTAAAACAATTACCGAAACTGAAAAGTTGATGAGCATAATTTAGAGCCAATGAGCTACGAATTTACAAAGCTTTAATTGTAGTTGAGCATTCCTTGTATCTTTCGCTAACTAAAAACTATCTTTGTTACCTTAAATTTTAGAAAGATTTTGCCCGATATCATACAGCTTTTACCAGATAATATTGCCAACCAAATAGCAGCTGGCGAGGTAATACAGCGCCCAGCAAGTGCGGTAAAGGAACTGCTAGAAAATGCAGTAGATGCAGGCGCTACAGAAATTAAGCTGCTGGTAAATGATGCCGGTAAAGCGCTTATACAAGTGATAGATAATGGAAAAGGTATGAGCGACACGGATGCTAGAATGGCCTTTGAGCGGCACGCTACTTCCAAGATTAGAAATATCAACGATTTATTCCACATCAATACGATGGGCTTTAGAGGGGAGGCACTAGCAAGTATTGCAGCTGTAGCGCAAGTAGAGCTTAAAACCAAGCGGCAAGAAGATGCAAGCGGCGTATATATAGAGATAGAAAATAGCATTGTGCAAAAGCAGGAGCCTATTGGGATGGAGGAGGGCACAAGTATAGCAATGAAAAACTTATTTTTTAATGTGCCAGCGAGAAGGAATTTTTTGAAAAGTAATCCTTCGGAGCTTCGTCATATTATTGATGAGTTTATTAGAGTATCAATGAGCTTCCCACAAATTTTTTTCTCACTAAGTAGTAATGGGCAAGAGGTATTTCATTTGCAAAAAGGAAATCTAAAGCAAAGAATTGTACAGCTGTTAGGAAACAATTACGCAGCAAAACTGGTAAGCGTACAAGAGCAAACAGATTATGTAAACATTACTGGCTTTGTAGGAAAACCTGAAACAGCTAAGAAAACTAGAGGCGACCAATACTTTTTTGTAAATAATAGATTTATAAAGAGCGCTTATTTGAATCACGCAGTGATGAAGGCTTTTAGCGAAATGATTCCTAAGGATAGTTTTCCTATGTATGCATTGTTTATAGATTTAGATCCTACACACATTGATATAAATGTACATCCTACCAAGCAAGAAATAAAGTTTGATGACGAGCGAATTATTTACGCATTTGTAGAAAGTGCAGTAAAACATTCATTGGCACAATTTAGCATAACACCGTCCTTAGATTTTGAGCTAGATGGCAGTATCCAACAATTAGATGCAGTAAGTAAACCGAGCAATGATAATACGAGTAGTAGAAATGTGGCTGCTTTGATGAATACATTTTCTCAAAAGAACCAAGCACATTTTGTAGAAAAAAAATCTGAATTAAAACACTGGAGAGATGTGTATGAGCCAACTGGTTCTAAAGAAAATAGTGAATCGTTTTATGCACAAAAAGACATTGTAGAAAAGCCGAGTTTCTTTCCTAATGTACAGCATCAATACAAGCCATTACAAATACAACTCAGCTATATAGCGGTGCAAGATGAACAAGGTTATTTACTCATACATCAGCAAAATGCACATGAGCGTATACTATATGAGCGCTTTAGCAAAGCGGTAGAAGGTAGCCCAATCCCTACGCAGCAATCTTTGTTCCCTGTGCAGATAGAGTTATCAGCGCAAGATGCCATTATACTTACTGAACTGCTTCCAGACTTGCATCAGCTTGGTTATAACCTTGTCGCCTTTGGTAAAAACAGTTTCGCTATCCAAGGTGCACCATCAGGCTTACAAGAGGGTAATGAGAAAACGGCTATCGAGAAAATGCTAGATCAATACAAGCATTTTAGTAATGATTTGAAATATAGTAAAAGAGAAAAACTTTTACGCTCCTTAGCTTTACAGCAAAGTATAAAAGCATCTGTTTTTCTCACAGATAAAGAGATGGAAAATCTATGTATAGATTTATTTGCCTGCTCCATTCCTAATGCAACTCCTACTGGCAAGCCTACTTATATGAGTTTTAAAAAAGCGGAACTCGATAAGATGTTTGGACGATAGAAGTGACTATAATACAAGGTTGCATAATAGAAAAGAATAAAATGGGAATTGGAAGATTAGAGTTTTTAAGGTTATCAGGCTTGGCCCTTGCAGGATTGATAATAGATCCATTAACAGCAGTTGCTGTAAATCAAAATGCCTACGTAAATAAGAAGTTGGGGATACTATTCAATAAGCCACAAGACTGGGGTTTTGTATCTGTAAAGGATTTTGGGAGGCTTAAATCTGAACAAATTATCGGTGAGGGATTAGGTTTGACCAATGAGCGGATTTGGGATGACCTAGGCGAACCAATTTGTGTAGTAACAAAATATTTTGAAGACTTAGAAGAACAAAAAGGAGTTTTTTCTCCAACCATTACGTTAAATGTAACTCCCAAAAGTGAGCTGGATGACATTGGGTTTGAATCTTTTGAGGAGCTAATTGAAATGTCAAACTATGGAACATCTAAGCTATTAAAAGACTTTACAATTAAGAAAGTATATGATCGGTACAAAATTAATGACTGTAATATCTATGAATTCGATTCTGAGTATTTGTTTGAACACATTGATATAGACCAACCATTAAAAGTTGAACTAAAAGTTCTACAGGCAGAGCATCAAGATTGCTACTATGTATTTAATTGTCACCAATCGAAAGCGCAAAATCAAAATGCAAGTAAGGAGTTTAGAGCATTTATAAATTCAATAAAGATGATATAGGGATCTGTCCATAAGCTACTTTAATATTAATCAAGAAATGGAAAGTAGTCCATAATCTTAGTTATTTTGGTGCTTGTTTAAAGTTTTCTTTCATTTTCATTTTTACTTTTTTAATTTTCGCTTTTAGACTATATAATAATGATAAAAAATATATTTATAATCTGCTTACTATTGGGACTATACTCTTGTAGTTCTACCAAAAAGATAAAGAAGGTACATACTACGAATACGAATCAAATAGATAGACTTGTAGTAACGATGGTAGAGCCTCCACCACTGATTTACAACGACTCTGTAGTTACACCTACTAAACAATATACTTCACCAAATTATAGTATACGTCGTCCCAACTTTGTAATTATACATCACACGGCACAAAATAGTTGTGAAGAAACGCTTCGGACTTTTGCGGATTCTGCAAGGCAAGTAAGTTCTCATTATTTAATCTGTAAAGATGGAACTGTACATCATTTACTCAACGATTATTTAAGGGCCTGGCATGCAGGGAATTCAAAATGGGGCAATATTACCGATGTAAACTCGGCATCAATAGGTATAGAGCTTGATAACACGGGCTTTGAGCCATTTGCCGATAATCAAATAAGTTCTCTTATTGCTATTCTCAAAAACTTGAAAGATAGTTTTGCAATTCCTGCATCCAATTTTATAGGGCATGCAGATGTAGCACCTTCTCGTAAGAATGACCCTAGTAAATATTTTCCTTGGCAGAAGTTAGCTAATCAAGGATTTGGTATTTGGTATGCTGATACGTCGAAAATTAATTTACCTGCTAATTTTGATCCCTTAATTGCATTGAGAATTGTAGGGTACGATGTAAGCAAGCCGGCCGGCGCTTACCAGGCTTTTAGAATTCATTTCTTACAAACTCAAGATACGGCACCGCTGAATGAAGGAGAAAAGAAAATACTTTATAGCTTGATGCTCAAGAGTTTATAAAAGAATGAAATGAATGAAGATACCGAGGTAGATAACAGTATTATAGGCAAAAACTCCGCTATTGGATAACTAAACTTCTAGTCGTCTGGCCT
>JBBRHK010000136.1:0-7562 GCA_038222815.1 Chitinophagales bacterium | reverse complement strand
GATATGCAACCGTACATAGAGCGAATGATGAATGGTGAAGATGATATTTTATGGAACGAGCCCATCAAATGGTTTGCAAAAAGTAGCGGAACTACTAGTGTTAAAAGTAAATTTATCCCAATAAGTAAAGAAACTTTAAGTGACAATCACTATCAGGCTAATAAGGATGTACTGAGTAATTATTATAAAAATTTTCCAGAAAGTAATTTACTAACTGGTAAAGGATTGGTGGTAGGTGGGAGCCATCAAATAAGCTCTTTGGATGGCGACATCCAATACGGTGATCTTAGCGCTGTCCTAATGCAAAATATGCCAGTGTGGGGTCAATGGCTGCGGACTCCTGAGTTAAGCGTGGCTTTGCTAGACGAATGGGAAGTAAAGCTTGAAAAGCTTGCTTCTATTACTTCTAAAGAAAATGTAACCTCAATTGCTGGTGTGCCAACCTGGACATTGATATTGCTAAAAAGAATTTTAGAAATTACAGGAAAGCAATATATAAAAGATGTGTGGCCAAATCTTGAATTGTACATTAATGGTGGTGTAAGTTTTGTGCCTTACAGAAAACAGTTTGAAGACATAATAGGTAAACCAATAAATTACTTAGAGGTATATAATGCCAGCGAAGGATTTTTTGCAGCTCAAGAGCGACCAGATGATGAGGGGATGCTGCTCTACACAGACCACGGTATCTTTTATGAATTTATGCTTATAGGTGAATACGGAAAGCCATTTCCTAAAACTGTTGGGTTAAACGAAGTAAAAGTAGGAATACAATATGCTCTTGTAATAAGTACTACTGGCGGCTTGTGGCGTTATATCGTGGGCGATACTATCGTGTTTACAAATGTGAAGCCATATCGTATAAAAGTGTCTGGTCGACTAAAGCATTATATCAATGCCTTTGGAGAAGAAATAATTATTGATAATGCAGATGCAGCTATTGCCGAAGCAGCACAACAAACAAACTCTATTGTAAATGATTATACAGCTGCACCCGTCTTTTTTTCTTCCACAAGAAATGGTGCACATGAGTGGTTAATAGAATTTGAAAAGGCACCAGAAAATTTGAATGAGTTTACAATTGCCTTAGACAAAGCTTTGCAGCAAGTAAATAGCGATTACGAAGCTAAGAGACAAAAAGATATTGCTTTGAGTTTGCCAATAGTACACATCCTTCCAAAAAATATGTTTAACGAATGGCTAAAGCAAAAGGGAAAAGTAGGAGGGCAGCATAAAGTGCCGAGACTCAGTAACGATAGGACTATAGTAGATGAAATAAAGATAATGGCAAGCATCTTCCCCTAAGTTTAATCGATTCCTTACCCAATTCTCTTTTCTTATATTTGCCACAACACAAAAAACCAAACAATGACAAAATTACTTTCAGGAAAAACAGCATTAGTAACTGGAGCTGCAAGAGGAATAGGCGAGGCAATAGCTACATTATTTGCAGCCCACGGCGCTAATGTGGCCTTTACCTACATAAGTGATAGCAGTCAGGAAAGAGCGGCTGAGTTAGAGCAAAAGCTAATAGCTACAGGTGTAAAAGCAAAAGCGTATCAAAGTAATGCGGGAGAATTTGCGGCTTGCGAAATCCTTGTAAATGCTGTGCTAGAGGAATTTGGGACCATAGATATTTGTGTAAATAATGCAGGTATCTCCAAAGATAATTTACTAATGAGAATGACAGAGGAGCAATGGGATGCCGTGATGCAAATTAATCTAAAGAGCGTTTTTAATATGACTAAGCTGGTCATCAAGCCAATGATGAAAGCTAGAGCTGGTAGCATCATCAATATGAGTAGCGTAATAGGAGAGATGGGCAATGCAGGGCAAAGTAGCTACGCTGCAAGCAAAGCAGGAATTATAGGATTTACTAAAAGTATTGCTAAGGAAGTAGGAAGTAGAAACATACGTTGCAATTCTATTGCACCCGGCTTTGTAGAAACCGATATGACTAGTTATCTCAAAGAAGGTGAAGGCGCAGACAAATTTAAAGCGAACATTCCACTGGGAAAATTTGCAAGCACAGATGATATTGCTCAGGCTGCACTTTTCTTGGCTTCTGATATGAGTAGCTATATTACTGGGCAAACGCTTAGCGTGTGTGGTGGTTTAAACATCTAGAGCTATATTATCATCGTCATAAAATGTGATTTCTGTTATCTTACATAATAGGTAGCATCCCGGCTGCAATTACTTTATCTTTAAGCTCCTATGACCGCAATTATTATTATTTTACTTTGTGTGCTTTTGCTCACAGCCTATATTTTTGACCTTACAGCAGAAAAGACTAGCATTCCTTCAGTTATTTTATTATTTGTTTTAGGATTTTCTGTAAAGCAGGGACTTACCTATTTCAATTTTGCCTATCCCAACTTTAACCCTATCCTGCCAATATTAGGTACAATTGGTCTCATACTTATTGTTCTAGAGGGCTCTCTTGAGTTGGAACTGAACAAAACTAAATTACCACTTATAAAAAAATCATTAATTGGCGTCTTAATTTCTACTGTGGCACCAGCCTTTGTGGTAGCAGCATTGGTGGCGTGGTTAGGAGAAAGTAATTATAAGGATGCATTGATATGTGCTATTCCATTTTGCGTTATAAGTAGTGCCGTAGCTATTCCTAGCGTAAGGCATATGGGAAAAGCAAATAGAGAATTTATCGTGTTTGAAAGTAGCCTAAGCGATATTGTGGGTGTAATATTTTTCAATTTTGTATTGGTAAACGCTGTTATAAGTGTGGGTAGTTTTGGTGTGTTTATGTTGCAAATATTAGCAATGGTGGCTATTTCTTTTATAGCAACTCTTGGCCTGTCTTATTTGCTAAGTAAAATAGAGCACCATATTAAGTTTGTGCCTATAATGCTAATGGTTATTTTAGTATATGAAGTAAGTAAAGAGTTCCACCTTCCTTCATTATTATTTATTTTAATTTTTGGCCTTATTATGGGCAACATTGATGAGCTCAAAAATAACCGCTTCATAAAGCGACTCAATCCTGAAGGGTTAAACGAAGAAGTAAAAGGGTTTAAGAGTATTATTATAGAATTCACTTTCCTTGTCAGAGCGCTTTTCTTTTTACTTTTTGGTTTTTTAATCAATGCTAAAGAAGTCCTCAATAGCAATACGCTTTTGTGGAGTGTAGAAATATTATTGATTGTATATACTTTTAGAGCCATACAACTTATAGTAACTAAGATGCCGGTAAAGTCTTTACTCTTCATTTCCCCAAGAGGACTTATTACCATCCTACTTTTTATTTCTATAAAGCCAGAAAATCTTGTGCCATTTATTAATAAGTCAGTCGTGGTGCAGGTAGTACTACTTTCTGTAATCATAATGATGATAGGACAAGTAGCCAATAGAAAATCAGTAAAGAAAAAAATAGCAGACGAAAAAAACGAAGGTCTGTTAGAAGCCTCATAGAAGCTAAATAACTTCCAGCTCCACCCTGTGTTTGATAATGTGATATATCTTAATCGTAAGTGCGTGGAAAAGCATTTTTGGATTAGCATTTCGTTCTATGTAGTAAATGGCTTTTTCTATTTCTTCGATGATAACTGCTAGTTGTGCCACATCACAAAGCTTAGCAAGTTTATGGGCAAATTCGCTTGAAGTATTGTCTCCACTAGGAACTGAAGTAAGCCGAATGCTCTGCTGAATCAGTTGGGTAAAGTATTGTAAGAATTGTTTTTGCGGTTCTCTCCCTGTTTTACTCATAGTATCTATCCACTTCATCTGCGCAGATAGATTTACAGTAGCAATACTGTTGAGCCAAGCACGTAGCATTTCTTCATAACTATCATCTGCATGTTGTAGCATCTGCACAGCCTCATGGTAATTACCGTGAGCCATCAATGATAATTGAGTAGCAAGTTCTGGCGCACAATTATTTCTTGCAATCAAAGCTTCGGCTATGTCTTGGGCTTCTAGTGGAGGAAATTTTACTAGCTGTGTTCTTGATTGTATAGTTTGTAAAATTCTTTCTTCATTCTCTGCTACAAAAATAAATAGCGTATTTGCTGGCGGTTCTTCTATCAGTTTCAGAAGTCGATTGCCTTCATTACCCATCATTTCTGGCATCCACATAATGAGGATTTTGTAGTCAGATTCAAAACTTTTGAGACTGAGCTTTCTTATAATATCTTGGCATTCGTGTACATTAATGTTGCCTTGCTTATTTTCTGCTCCTGCAAATTGTAGCCAGTCATAATAATTACTGTAAGGAGATAGCTTTATGAACTCTCTAAACTTAGGGATGAACATATCGCAAGTAGGCTTCTCTCCGGGCTTTCTTACAAAGATGGGAAAGGAAAAATGGATATCTGGGTGTACATATTGCGCTGCTTTAGTGCAGGCATTGCACTTACCACAAGCATCTGTCAAAAATATTTTTTCTGCAACCATCTCTTCTCCAAACAGGCCTGCAGCGGCAGCCGGTGCTGCTTTTCCTCTATCTCTCACATTTTCACACACCATATATTGTGCAAAAGCCAATGCCATAGGAAGCCCGCCTGTGCCTTCGCTAGCTAGAAAAAGCTGAGCATGGCTTACCCTATTATGCTCTACCATTGATACGAGCTGGTCTTTTACTTTATGTTGTGCTATTACATCAGAAAATTGCATCTGCAAATATAATAATAGTGCTTGCAACCTTGGGGACTAAATGAGGCTCGTGGGTAAAAGATGAAAAATGATATACTGGTGAAGGGCTGCCCGGGTGAAGCGATGGCCTTGAGCGTTAGCGTAGCTTGCCTTTGCGTAGCGCATTTGTGTGTTTGCAGGCAACTACTAGCGGAACACGGGAAATGAAGAAGAAAATTGCTACAATGATTAAAGCCCCCAATAAAACAACTCCTATATTTTCAAATTAGATTTGGTAATTTTAGAGCTTATGAAGAAACTATTTTTATTAGCTACAGCAATTTGTTGTGCTCAATTATTATCGGCTCAGATTCCGTCACCAGAAAAGTTTTTAGGTTATGAGTTAGGCTCGAGATTTACGGAGCATTATCGCATAGTGGCTTACTTTCAGGAAGTGGCTAAGCAGGCACCTAGTATGGTGCGACTAGAAAAATATGGAGAAACTAATGGAAAAAGGCCATTGTATCTCGCAACAATTACTAGTGAAGAGAATTTTAAAAATATAGAATCAATAAAGGCAAATAACCTTGCTTTATCTAAGGGTACAGGAAATGTAGCAAGTGCAAAACCCATTGTATGGTTGAGTTACAATGTGCATGGTAACGAGCCGAGTAGCAGTGAAGCTGCGATGCTTACTTTATATCAGTTACTTACAAAACCAGATGCAACAGCTTATTTAAAGAATATAGTGGTATTGATGGATCCTTGTCTTAATCCGGATGGGAGAGATAGGTATGCAAACTGGTTCAATGATATGATGGGTAAAAAGCCAAATGCGGATTTGAATGCACGAGAGCATAATGAGCCTTGGCCGGGCGGTAGATTAAATCATTATAATTATGATTTGAACAGAGATTGGGCTTGGCAAACGCAAGTAGAAACCCAACAACGTATGAAGTTCTACCAGCAATGGATGCCACAAGTACATGTAGATTTTCACGAGCAGCAAGTAGATGCACCATATTATTTTGCACCTGCGGCGGAGCCGTATCATGAAGTGATTACTGGCTGGCAGCGGGAATTTCAAAAGAGAATAGGTAAGAACCATGCAAAATATTTTGATGCTAATGGTTGGTTATATTTCACAAATGAAATTTTTGATTTGTTGTATCCTTCTTATGGAGATACCTACCCAATGTTTAACGGGGCGGTAGGAATGACTTATGAGCAGGGTGGTGGTCCACAGGGTGGTGTGGCTGCGCAAATGATGGTGGGAGATACGCTTACGCTGAAAGATAGAATAGCCCATCATACTACTACGGGATTGAGTACCGTAGAAACGGCTTCAAAAAATGCTTCGGATTTATTGAATAACTACGCTTCTTATTTTAAAAATGCGGTTGCAGGAAACATAGGAGACTATAAAACGTATGTGATAAAAAATAATGGGTCTGATAATATGGCCTTGCTAAAAACCTTACTATCAAAAAATAAAATAGAGTTTACAACTGGCGAAGGAACTGGTAGTGGTTATAATTACAGCACAAGAAAGGAAGAAAAGTTTTCGTACAACAAAAGCGACATTGTAGTTACCAATGCGCAGCCACAAGCTGCACTAGTAAAGGCATTGCTAGAGCCTCAGCCGAAAATAAGCGATACCATTACGTATGATATTACTGCTTGGGCTTTACCCTATGCGTATGGGTTAAATGCCTTTGCTAGCAAGCAAAACCTAAAAGCAGAAGAAAAAAATTATGCCGCAGTATTACCGCAGGTAGTAGCGGGCGCCTACAGTTATGTCCTTCCTTGGAAAGGGATGACATCTGCGAAACTAGTAGCTCAATTATTGCAAGAAAATATTAGGGTTCGTTTTGCAGAGAAAGCTTTTGTATCTGGAGGGAAAGAGTTTGCTGCAGGGAGTATTATTCTACTTACTGCTGAGAATGAAAAAAGAAACACTGGCTTTGTGGCCTTAGTTACAAAGTTGTCTGCCGAGTATCAAATACCAGTGCAAACTGTGAGTAGTGGAATGGTAGAAAAGGGATTGGATTTCGGAAGTGCTGCTGTACATTTTATGAAGCCTCCTAGTGTAATGCTAGTAACTGGCGAAGGCGTAAATCCGAATGCTGCAGGAGAAATTTGGAATTTCTTTGATGCTGAATTAGAGTATCCTGTGACCCTTGTAAACGCTGGTGATTTTAGTAGTATTTCATTGGAGAAATATGATGTGATTATTTTGCCAACGGGGAGGTACTCCTTTCTTGCCAATGATGATAAAGCAGAAAATCTACATAGGTGGATACAAAATGGTGGAAGACTTATTGCTCTGGAAGGTGCTGTGAGGCAAGTGAGTAAATTAAAGTGGAGTGGTCTTAAGTTGAAAGAAACAGACGATGAAAAAAAATCGGATAAAAATGATTACGGTGCGTTACAAATCTATGATCAGCGTGAAAGAGTTGCCATAAGTGGAGGAACTCCCGGAGCTATTTATAATGTAGAGGTTGATAATACACATCCTCTTATGTATGGGTATGAGAAGAATTATCACACGTTAAAAATGAGTGATGATGTATATGAGTTTATGAAAGATGGTTGGAATGTAGGTGTACTCAAGAAAGACAAACTTGTAGCGGGTTACGTGGGTTATAAATTAATGCCAAAATTACAAGACGGGGTAGTTTTTGCAGTGCAAGGAGAAGGTGCTGGATCTGTAACTTATCTTACGGATGATGTACTTTTTAGAAGCTTCTGGCAAAATGGAAAATTGATATTGGCGAATGCGGTGTTTATGGTGGGGAATTGATTTGGGGTTTAGAGTTTAGGGTTTAGTTGGTGAAGCTCCATAGTTTTCGTTGACAGATTTTACCAAACTACCAAACTTGTGTTATTAACCTTTTGTGTTATTAAATAATTTTTACTGTTCTTTTGTTTTGTCAATGAGAAGCGTATAATGGTTTGTTGTTGGGAGCTTC
>JBBRHK010000135.1:0-7573 GCA_038222815.1 Chitinophagales bacterium | reverse complement strand
GGTGAATAATAAAATGGCAGAAAAGCTCGGCCTACAAAATCTCCGTATTCTGTCTCCTAAAAAGGAGCAGCTGAGAAAGATAGCAGTATTTGTACCTGCCAAAGAAAAAGATGCTTTAGCAAAAGCAATGCACGAGGCTGGAGCAGGTAGTATTGGTAAGTATTATGAATGTAGTTTCAGTACAGAAGGGGAAGGAAGATTTACGCCTGGCATTGGCACTGACCCCACAATAGGCGAAATAGGAACAGCAGAAAAAGTGCTGGAGGCAAAGCTAGAGATGATATATCCCATAAGGAAAGAAGCGGCGATTATTGCTGCTATGGAGCAGGCACACAGCTACGAAAGGGTAGCTTTTGATATTTATAATTTACAAAATTCGTACGAGGAAATTGGTAGCGGAATGATAGGCGACTTGCCAGAAGCGGTAGAAACAAGTCATTTTTTGGAGATTTTAAAAGCTGCTTTTCATTTAGAAACATTGAAGCATACCAAAAAATGTACTGAAACAATCAAAACGGTAGCACTTTGTGGAGGAGCTGGCTCATTCTTACTCAAAGACGCAATAGCTTCAAAATCTGATATTTACATCAGTTCAGACTTCAAATACCACGAGTTTTTTGATGCTGATGATCAAATAATCATTGCCGATATAGGGCATTTTGAGAGCGAACAATTTACAATTGACCTGCTATACGATTATTTGAGCCAAAAAATTACTACCTTTGCCGTCCTCAAAACAGCCGTAGTTACCAATCCAGTAACTTGGTTGTAACAGAGAAATCACAAGAATTAAACATTCAAAAACAAACAAACTTTATGGCAGCTATCAAAGAATTTTCAGTAGAAGAGAGACTTTCGTCTTTAATGAGGTTACAAAAGATAGATAGTAAGATAGATCAGATTAATATTTTAAAAGGAGAATTACCAATTGAAGTAAAAGATTTAGAAGACGAAATTGAGGGATTGCACAAAAGGCAGACTAAGATTGAAGAAGAGATTAATGGTATCACAGAATTTATTTCTAGCAAAAAGGCTGGCATTGCAGAGGCACAGGAAATGGTAAAGAAGTACGAGAAGCAAAGTGATAATGTAAAGAATAGCAGAGAGTTCGAAGCCATCAATAAGGAAGTAGAAATGCAACAGCTTAATGAAAAGCTTTACGAAAAGCACATTAAAGATGCAACAGAAGATATGGCTGTAAAAGCTGTACAATTAGATTCTGCTAAAAAAGCTGTAGCTGCTAAAGATGCTCATCTAGAATCTAAAAAAGCAGAGCTAGAAAAAATTATTAAAGAAACAGAGAAGGAAGAAAAGAAATTTGAAAAAGTACACGCTGCAGCAAGAGAAGGTGTAGAAGAGCGTTTCCTTATAAGCTATGATAGAATCAGAAATAATTACAGAAACGGACTTGCTGTAGTTGCAGTAGAGAGAGATAGTTGCGGTGGATGTTATCACGCAATTCCTCCACAAAAGCAAAGTGAAATAAAGCTTCGTAAGAAGGTTATGGTTTGCGAAAACTGTGGCCGTATTTTAGTTGATAATGATTTGTCTGATGCTATTGACATATAGTACTTAGTCCCGATAGCTATCGGGAATTACTTAGTTCGCCGCGGCGAATAGACAAGGCGAGAGTTGGATTATAATTGGCTTGTTATATTTTTTAAAAAGGGAACTCAGATTGAGTTCCTTTTTTTATACTACTAATTCTTGAGCCACTCCTAGTAAATAGCAGAAATGCATTAATGAAATATTTACTAAATCTTCGATTTTACTTTTTGAATAATTTCTTCTAAACTGCTACAAGCATTTATCTCTTCTGCGGTTACTAGCATTTGAACCCTGCCATTTTTGGATAGCATTATATTTGGTAGCGCCGTTTCACTAGGTAAATATTTTCTTTTAAAATCCTCTTTATGTAATTCAAGTTGCTTGTAAGGAAGGCTTTCTATAAAAGTTTTCCATTGTGGTAATGGGCCATTATTACCGAAAGCTAGGAGACAGAGATTACAAGGATAACTCGATGGGAAAAAGTTCTTTTTTACATAATCAATAGCAGCAGGATAAATTGCATTGTAGGCATTGTATGTTACAATTATTGTATCAGCTTCATTAGTAGGAAAACTTTGAAAAGCCTCAATAGATTGCTTATTTTTTTCATCAGCTTTCGATAGATGAATAATATCCTTTACTCCAATGGCAGCTAGAATGAGGAATATTCCAAATAAGATTTTTTTCTTCAAGCTATCTATATTTCAATTACGAATTAATAATTACACATCAGTTATTAGTTATGAGTGATAAGTTATTAGTTTCTTAATCTCAAATTGCTACCTTGGCTTTCAATGAGTAATAATTTTCATTGGCTAAACCCTCTAAACCTCTAACCACCTATTCGCCGCGGCGAACTAATCTTCTAAACTAAACCCTCTAAACTCTCTAAACCCTCTAAACTTTCTCAACTCCCCAACTAGTACGCCCACTTCAACCACATCGCTCCCCAAGTAAATCCTCCGCCAAAAGAAGCTAAAATAATATTGTCTCCTTTTTTTAATTTACTCTCCCAGTCCCACAGACAAAGCGGCAAAGTACCAGCCGTAGTATTGCCGTATTTTTGGATATTGATCATCACTTTTTCTTTAGGGAGATCCATCCTATTAGCAGTAGCATCTATAATTCTAAGGTTAGCTTGGTGTGGTACAAGCCAAGCAATATCATCGGAGGTGAGATTATTCCTTTGCATCAATTCGTAGCTAATATCTGCCATACCTTTTACAGCAAACTTAAAGACGTACTGCCCTTCTTGAAAAACACAGTGCTGCCTTGCCGCCACTGTTTCTGCAGAGGCTGGTAGTAACGAACCACCTGCTTTCATATGCAAGTGCTTTGCACCATTACCATCACTTCTTAGCATGGTGTCTTGAATACCGAGCCCTTCTTCATTAGCTTCTAGCAACACAGCGCCGGCACCATCGCCAAAAATTATACAAGTAGTACGATCAGTATAATCTACAATACTACTCATCTTATCGGACCCTACAACTATTACCTTTTTGTATCGACCACTTTCTATAAAAGCAGCTCCCGTAGAAAGTGCATATAAAAACCCACTGCAAGCAGCTTCTAAATCAAAACCAAAAGAATTAGTCATACCACATTCAGCAGCGATGAGATTTGCCGTAGCAGGGAAAACCATATCTGGCGTCACTGTAGCACATATCACACAATCGATTTCTAAAGGATCAAAATTATTTTTTGCTTGTAGGCTCTTTATCGCCTGCACAGCCATAAAGGCACTTCCTTTATCCGTATCCTTTAAGATTCTTCTTTCTTCAATTCCTGTTCTTGTGCGTATCCATTCATCATTCGTATCTATCATTGTTTCTAAGATAGCGTTACTAAGAATATAGTCTGGTACATAGCCGCCTACTCCTGTTATAGCGGCTGAGAGTCTTTGTGTCATAAATAACTAAAAAATTTAAAATACCTGCAATCTAACGGAAAGAATGAGAAACTTCACCTGCTTGTATCTAATGAGGCATAAAAATAGGGCAAAAAGATAAAAAATTACAGATTGGGCTTTAAACGTATTATTTGTACATTCGCCTCCTATAACTTTTTAAGATGCTTGCTTACCTAAAAGGAAAATTTACCTATAAATCCCCAGCTGTTATTCATTTAGATGTGAATGGGGTTGGTTATGAATTGAACATTAGTCTTAATACCTATAGCTTAATTCAAAACCTAGAAGAAGGACAACTTTATGTACATCTACAAATAAAAGAGGATGCCCATACATTATTTGGATTTGCACAGCTTCAGGAAAAAGAAATGTTTCTTTTACTTACTAGCGTAAGCGGAGTAGGTGCAGCTACTGCCCGTATGATGTTGTCTTCCTTAAAGGCAAATGAAGTGGCAACCGCAATTGTAAATAATAACGTATCTCTAATAGAGAGCGTGAAAGGAATAGGCAAAAAAACTGCGGAGCGATTGGTGTTGGAACTTAGAGATAAGATGAAAGGCTATGCCACTGATAATCAATCAGTAGTAACTACCCCAGCCAATGCACTTATCAATGATGCTTGTAATGCATTGATGGCACTCGGAATTAATAAAGCTCAAGCTGAAAATGCAGTACAAAAAGTGCTTAAAGCTGAGACTGGTATCGTATATTTGGAAGAACTAATAAAAAAAGCCCTAAGATCTATTTGATAAAACATCTACGTAATTACTCTTACCAGAATGGTGCTTTTTAAGAAACGACTTTTTTCACTGCTATCCTGTGGTGCTATCATCCTATTCCCTTTTTGTGCTTTCGCTCAAGCTGGCAAGGATACGAATGCCCTTAAATTTCCTTTGCAAGACTATCGTGGCGATAATATTGGCGGTAGAAATAGCAATGCATTTGGCCTAGGCAACCCTTCTAACTTTTCTGATTCTGTGGTTTACGACCCTATTTCTAAGCGATACACAATCTATCAAAAAATAGGTAACAAATACTACCGAACGCCGACTACATATAACTTTGATGAATATTGGGCTTTGAGAAATCGCCAAGCAGAAAATGAATACTTTCAAAAAAGGGCTAACACAACTTCCTTACTTAACCGTGGCAAGCTTTCAAAACCCAAATTATCACTTTATGATAATTTTTTCAACAGACTTTTTGGCAATGGTGACATAGATATTACACCACAAGGCTTTGTAGATTTGAATGCTGGCTACCAAGGACAGCGGACAGACAATCCTACCCTACCAGAGCGCTCTAGAAAAACTGGCGGCCTAGATTTCAATATGAATGCTCAGGTAAATGTAGATGCTACCATTGGAGATAAATTAAAATTCCCTATCAATTATAACACCCTAGCCAACTTTAATGTAGATAATCAGCTGAAACTAGATTATACTGGTGGCGCAAATGATATCCTTAAAAGATTTGAAGCGGGTAACGTGAGCTTTCCCAGTAGAGGAACTTTGATACCAGGTGCCCAACAATTATTTGGAATAAAAACACAGTTACAATTTGGTAAGTTGTATGTGACAGCAGTAGTAGCCAACCAAAAATCTGAAAGACAAAATGTAAATTTCCAAGGCGGAAGTGCTGCACAAAATTTTGAGATTAAGGCAGATGAGTACGAGGAGAATAGGCATTTTCTTGTGGGTCAATATTTTAGAAATAAGTACGATAAAGTAATGAGCAACTTGCCAGCTATTATTTCTGAAGTACAAATTTTAAAAATGCAGGTTTGGGTTACTAACAGAATAGGTACTACTACAGAAACTAGAGACGTAGTGGGCTTAGCAGATTTGGGAGAGTCAAAACCTTTCTTATTGCCACCATTAGTAAATGTTACTAGTTCTCAAGAAGTTCCTGCAAATTCAAACAATGACTTGCTGGCGCAAATTAAAAACCAAACGGACTTTAGAAATCCTGCTTTAGTTTTTAGCAATTTGACTAATCTCGGTTTAAAACCGGTCCAAGATTTTGAGAAAACATTTGCCAGAAAACTAGATAGTACACAATATATTTTTGATAGACAGGTAGGTACCTTATCGCTCAATCAACCTTTACAAACTGATGAAGTGCTAGGTGTATCTTATCAATATTCTTACAGAGGAAGAATATTTCAGGTAGGAGAATTTTCTGAAGATGTACCACCGGATAGTAGTGTAGCAACCCAAAGAACAATTTTTCTAAAATTATTGAAAGCTACTTCTCAGCGCCCGCAACTGCCTATTTGGGATTTAATGATGAAGAACGTGTACTCTATTGGTTACGGCAGCTTATCACCGGGTGATTTTAAGCTTAATGTGTTGTACGAAGAACCAGGACTTGGTGCAAAAAGATATTATCCTTTCGGAGATAAAAATCTAGGTACGCCAATCATTTCTCTTATCAATCTAGATCGGTTAAATAACAATCGTGACCCACAACCAGATGGCGTTTTTGATTATGTTGAAGGCTATACTGTTGTGTCAGATTTTAGTAGAATTATTTTTCCAGTGTTAGAACCATTTGGAAGAAATCTTGCGGCTGGTGTGTACAACGACACGACGATTGCTGGTATTCAAGATACTTTATTTTATGCTTTGTACGATTCGATAAAGGTCAGGGCTCAGCAATTCCCAAATCTGAATAGATTTGTTCTTAAAGGCTCTGCAAAAACTACTGGCTCTGCTGATTATAGTATTGGCTATAATATTCCAAGAGGTTCTGTAACAGTAACTGCTGGCGGCAGAAACCTTATAGAAAGTGTGGATTATGATATTAATTATGATTTAGGAACAATAAGAATTACCAACCAGGCGATTCTAAATGCAGGCTTGCCTGTGCAAATAAATTTCGAAAATAATGCAGGCTTTGGTATTCAACAACGCTCCTATTCCGCTCTACGTTTAGATTATCTCGCAAAGAACACGGCGAAGCAACAGCTCTCCTTAGGTGCTACAATGGTACGGCTTGCAGAGCGGCCATTTTTTACAAAAGTAAATTTGAATGAAGATCCTATTCGTAATTCTATGTATGGGGCCGATTTGAATTATAGAAGAGATGCCCCTAGAATTACTAAGCTTTTAAATAAATTACCTAATTATAAAACTACTGCGCCATCTACCCTAAATGTATATGCAGAAGCTGCTCTGTTAAAGCCTGGCCACGCTCCACAGATAGGAAGGGGCAATGGTGGTGTGATATATATTGATGATTTTGAAGGAAGCAGAAGTGGAATTGATTTAAAGTTTCCTGCTATAAATTGGACGCTGGCTAGTACACCATTTGGAGCTACTGATAGATTTGGTAATATACTTTTTCCGGAAGCTGCTTTGAATAACAATTTAGATTATGGCAAGAACAGATCAAAATTTGCTTGGTATCAAATAGAGCAGACTTTGCAGACTTTGCGTAGCGCCAATAATCCTATTAGCAATCTAGATGTATTAAGTGATCCTAGAATGAGAGCGGTTTTTCAACGAGAAATTTTCCCTCAGCGGTCTACTAATTTTGGAGAGAGCCAGTTAATCACTTTTGATATGGCATACTACCCTACTGATAGAGGTCCATACAATGCCGATGCAACAAGTCTTTCTGCTAATGGTAAATTACTCAATCCGAAAACACGCTGGGGCGGGCTTATGAGAAGCCTAGACCAAACTGATTTTGAAACAGCTAACATTGAGTTTATTGATTTTTGGCTGCAAGACCCTTTCATTAATTCTACCTTAAATCCTAATGCTACTTCATCTACAGGAGGTAAACTTTATTTCAACTTAGGTAATATAAGTGAGGATATTTTGAAAGATGGCAAGCGCTTTTATGAAAATGGATTACCTACACCCAATGCACCAGCACCTGTAGATACCACTGTGTGGGGCAGAGTGCCAAGAAACCCCGTGCAAGTAACCAATGCATTTAGCAACGACCCTAACGAAAGACTTTTTCAGGACCAAGGGCTCGATGGCCTTAATGACACAGCAGAGGTGAGTAAAAGACAGTTATATTTAAGTTTATTACAAGCAAGTTTTGGTGCAGGTTCTAAAGCCTATCAAGATGCTTTAAATGATCCATCTGCAGATAATT
>JBBRHK010000134.1:0-7584 GCA_038222815.1 Chitinophagales bacterium | reverse complement strand
CAAATTAGTAATTCCGGCAAAATTTACAGTAGCTAAGCCATTCTCTAAAGGCTATATTCCCACGAAAATGAATACAGGGTCTGATACGATTCTCTTCGCTGGCGCTTCATTGACGGCAGATATGGTGGAAGTTTGTATAGACCAACTTGGAAAAACCCTGAAAGGTTGTCCGGCTAAAACGGAAGAAAATGAGCCAGACATTGCCGTTACAACACAAAAGAAAGTGTACTCAGTAGCCAATGATGGTTTCTATGATGAAATAGTAAATGATTATATGGTGAATGGGGAGCAATACTATATTGCTAGAAAGAACGGACTATATGGTGTTTTCAATACGAAATTTGATATGTCATTACCTTTTGACTATACATCTATCACAGTAACTAATACAGAGAATAGCAGTTTTTTACTCGCTACTAAGAATGGAATGAGCGGATTGTTTGATTATTCTGGTAAAGAATTAATGCCTATGCAAGCAGCATCTCTACAATTAATTGACGGCCCGATGAATAAAGGATATGTGATTGTAAAGGAAGCGGGTAGGGCGTATATAAAGACTATAGACGGAAAAGCAATTATGAACCGTAGCTACAATGACGTGAGCTATGACGATCAAGGTGGTTTTGTTCTTTTAGGTGATGGAAATCTTAAGGGATTTTACTTTACAGACAATACATACATCGCACCAAAATATACAGAAGTAAAATTAATGCCAGGTGGGAAGTATCTTAAAGTAAAAACCTTTGCTGGTAAAGACGGATATATAAATAATGCAGGAGTAGAGTTTTTTAATTAAAGACTTTAAACAGAAGAGAAATAAAAATCCTCTCGAGTTTTCGAGGGGATTTTTATTTCTAATTTTTTGTTGTACAGTAGGTCCTTAAAAAATAAAATCTGGTGTTCCAGCTATTCTAGCTTTCCTAACTTCTCTATAAAAAATGAATTCCATTTAGCCTGCTGCTCTGCTTTTTTAGAGTGGTCGGTTTCTGAATCATATTTTATTCCAAGCATTTTATATTTATTGCCGGCATCACTTACAAGTTTCTGAAGTAACGAGTTGTAATTGCTTTTTGTAAATTTTGCCTTGTTGAAATTTTCCATAATTTCTCTTACGCACAATATCCCAAAATTAAAATGTCCTTGTTCGTGCACAAGTAATTCTTCGGTCACTTTATCCTTTTTTGCCCAGCTATTCTTTTGGTCAAATTCTAGAATGACTTCAAAACCGTTGATAACTGCGATATCTCCATTAAAGTTAATACTTGCTATTTTGGTATTGAAAATGTAACTCGTAAAAGCGTTAAATGAACTGCTCTTGTCAGGCTTGGCCGTAAAATCACTCCAAGCTAACTTTCCTTTAGATTCCTTACCATTTACTAGTATTTTCTGACTGTAAATATTAGAGCTAAGCAATAAGCCTATTATCATCACGATTAGCGCTTTCAATTTCATTTTTATAAGTTTATGTTTCAGGTAATGTAGATATTCCTTGAATCAAAAAAGCCCCTTAGTATTCACCGCAGGACTTTTAAATTCTTTTTTATCTACTTTATATCTTTATCAATTCTCCCTTATCATCATAGAAATTAAACTCGGTCAAATGATTATTAGCGTTTAATTTTATTTTAGTTTTCTGCTTGTATTTGAATCTCCATCTTAGGCGGATGCTTGGTAGACCACTAGTAAGGTAGGTGTAGATAATAGGGTGCACCTCTATCGTGATGCTCTTGTGACCTTGCATAATAAGGTAGTTGAGGTTTTTAGAAATCTCATCTTCTAATATCAGGGCGCTAGTTATTTTTCCTGTACCATCGCAGCTAGGACATACTTCTGTAGTATTGATGTTCATCTCTGGCTTCATACGCTGGCGAGTAACCTGCAAAAGACCAAATTTTGTAAGAGGCAATACAGAATGCTTTGCACGATCTGGGCGCATTAAGAGCTCCATTTCATCATACAATTTCTTCTTATTGTCTGGCAGTTTCATATCTATAAAATCTACCACAATAATACCACCCAAATCTCTCAGTCTTAATTGGCGAGCTATCTCTGCAGCCGCTTCCATATTGGTTTCCAGCGCATTTTCTTCTTGGTTATTGCTTACGCTTTTGTACCCGCTATTTACATCTATTACATGAAGAGCTTCTGTATGTTCTATGATCAAATAGGCACCACTTGGTAGATTCACTGTCTTACCAAAAGCTGATTTTACCTGCTTGCTAATACCGTGAGTATCAAAGATGGGAGAGCCGTTGTTATGATAGGTTACAATATCTACTTTATCTGGAGCTATTTTTTGCATATACGATTTTGTTTCGTTGTACAAAGTTTTATCGTCCACTACAATTTTATTAAAATCATCATTCATAAGATCTCTGATGATGCTAGTGCTTTTTCCTTCCTCACTCAATACTCTGGTAGGAGGTGTTGCTCCTTTAAGGTTGTCTTGTATGCTAAGCCAAGTTCTTTCTAGCTCTAGTAAATCTGCATGTAAGTCTTCTACTTTTTGTCCTTCTGCTGCGGTTCTTATAATTACACCGAGATTTTTTGGCTTTACTGCCTGCACTATTTTTTGTAATCTTTTTCTTTCGTCGCTGCTATGTATTTTCCTACTTACCGCTACAATATCATTAAAGGGCGTAACTACTACAAATCGACCAGGGATACTCAATTCACAACTGAGTCTTGGCCCTTTGGCAGCAATAGGTTCTTTTAAAACTTGTACAAGTAAATTTGGCTTACCAGAAAGCACTTCAGTAATCTTACCGCTTTTTATTATCTCAGGTTCTACTTTAAAATTTCCAAAATTAAGCTCGTGTCCATCATGGGCATCAATAGCTTGTTGCGTATATTTTAAAATCGATTTTATATAAGGGCTAAGATCAGAATAATGCAGAAATGCATCTTTGTCAAATCCAATATCTATGAATGCAGCATTCAGACCCGGGATAAGTTTTTTCACTTTCCCGAGATAGAAATCACCTACAGTAAAATTAGCATCAGTTTTTTCTGTATGTAATTCTACTAGTTTTTTGTTTTCCAGTAATGCAATATCCATCCCGTGCGGGGTGGAGTTTATAATAATTTCCTTCGTCACATCAAAAAATTGAGATGATTATTAAGCACACAGAGCTACAGTCTTGTAAAAGACAATCGCAACTGCATAAGTCAGTAGCTCACTTAATCAATGAAGGAAGAAAGTATAAATGGAAATTTTTAAATTATTACATCACACAACACATACCTGTTATAGTATAACGGCTGTATTGGATACAAAAAGAAAGCCCGTAATAGGGCTATCTTTTCTTCAATTTCATTAAAAAAGTAGCTGAGAAGAATTACTTCTTCTTATGACGATTCTTTCTCAAACGCTTCTTGCGTTTGTGAGTTGCTATTTTATGACGTTTTCTTTTTTTACCACAAGGCATCTTATTCTCTTTTTATTTAAAAAATATTATTTCAATTGTTTTATTCTTTCGTCTACTTCTTTAGTATAATCTGGATTATTTATAAGAAGTTTACTTTTCTCATACCATTTTACAGCTTCGGGTTTTTTTCCCATGGCTGCATAACTATCGGCTAGGAAAGCTACTGCTTCTACATTCGAGGGCTGTGCTGCTACTACTTTTAACAAACGTTCTACCGCTTTATCGTATTGAGTAGATACAAAACCACCAACGCCAAGAACTAATTGCGCTTTCATATTAGTAGAGTCTTCTCTTACTACTTCTAAAAGTTTAGCAACACCAGTCATTAACTCTTGAGGATCTGCATTTTGCCCTTTTCCATATACATAAGAACTTCCCAATCCTATTTTTAAATCAGTATTAGTAGGGTTTAATGCTAATGCAGATTGAAAAAGATCAATCGAGTTATTAGTAAGCCAAGCCAGTTTTGCAGGCTCGTGTTCTACTTTTACAGATGCCAAATATAATTGGGCGGCAAAGGTGAGGTTTTTTTCTGAATTTTCCAATTTTGCTGCCTTATGTAGGTAGAAAAGATAAGCGTCTTTTTGCTTCAACTCTTCTAAATAATAATTAGCAAGTGTGTTGAAGCTTTTTATTTGGTCGCTGGCTACAGCGCCACGCTTCACAGACTGCAGTTGATTATTAACGTATGTCTGCTGACTATCAGTAAGTTGAGATTGCTGAGCTATTAGTATGCTGTCAATATTGTAAGAAGGAGTGGTTGCTGTGCTAGTTGTAGCCGCAGCAGAATGTGGCTTTGTTGTACTGCCAAGAAAAAAGAGTAGCGCTATTGCTACAATTGCTCCCAGTATAAGGACTAATTGCTTATTCACTATGTAATTTAAAAAAGATGAGGCGCAAAGATACTGAATTAGTCTGCCTCATTCTTATCAATTGTTGGCTCTTGCTTTATAGCAGTAGATTTTTTAATGTCATCTACAAATTCTTTTGACGGTTTAAAGGCAGGGATAAAATGCTCAGGGATATTTACCGCTATATTTTTCTTGATATTTCTACCAATTTTTGCTGCTCTTTTCTTCACTATAAAACTTCCAAATCCTCGAACATATAAATTCTCCCCTTGGCTCAAAGAATACTTTACTTCCTTAAACATTGTCTCTAAAGTTACCAATACGTCCACTTTAGGAATGCCAGTTTTATCAGCTATTATGTTGATTAAATCAGCTTTTCTCATAATATATAATTTGTATTACCGTAAATGTACGGCATTATAATAAAACTAGCAAGTATCTTCCATATTGATAAATCGTAGATTTGCTCACTTTGAAAGACAAAAAACAGATTTTTACTAAGCTACTTTTACAATGGCACAATTCACATAACCAACGAGTTATGCCTTGGAAAGGTGAAGAGAATCCTTATTTTATTTGGCTCAGTGAAATTATTTTGCAACAAACTAGGGTACAACAAGGATTACCTTACTATAATCGATTTATTGAAAAATATCCTGATGTGAGTGCTCTGGCAAAAGCCAATGACGAAGAAGTATTTAAACTTTGGGAAGGGCTGGGCTATTACAGTAGATGCAGAAATCTTTTAAAAACAGCTCGAATTGTCGCCGCTGATTATGGTGGTAGATTTCCTGCCGATTATGACTTGTTGTTAAAACTACCAGGCATCGGTCCATATACTGCTGCGGCTATTGCATCATTTGCCTTTGGCTTACCGGAAGCTGTGGTAGATGGCAATGTATATAGAGTGCTTAGTCGATATTTTGGTATGGAAGTCCCAATGGATTCTACTCTAGGAAAAAAAATATTTTCAGAAAAGGCGTACCAATTATTGTCGCAGAAGTATCCTGCAGCTTATAACCAAGCTATTATGGATTTTGGCGCTACTGTTTGTACGCCTAAGAAGCCATTGTGTGTGGAATGTATTTTGAGCAAGCAATGCTTTGCTCTACTCAATAATCAAATAGAATTCTTGCCTGTAAAAGAAAAGAAAATAGCTAAAACTACTAGGTATTTTTATTATGCTATGATACAGTACAAAAATGAAATTCTATTAAGACAACGGACTGATAAAGACATTTGGCAAAATCTTTTTGAGTTTTTCCTAGCAGAATCCGATGAGCCAAGAGAAGATGCCACTGGGTGGGTGGCGGAAAAATTTATACAGCTTTCTAGTACAGGCTTAGAATTGAAAGCAGTTAGCGGCGTGTACAAGCAAACGCTCACTCACAGAAGAATTGAAGGGAAATTTGTACAATTCAAACTAGAGAAGAAGGTAAAAATTCAAGGATATAACTGGATAAAATTAGATGAGCTTCATAAATATGCCTTCCCCATTTTTATACAGCAATATGCTGGTAAAGATTTAAAAAATTTAATGTAATACCACCTATTTTCACAATTATAGAATAGCAGCGCTCATATCCATTTTCAATAGTTTAATTTTGCTAACATTAAAGCCGAAAATATTATCTTTAGTAGTAAGGCTTTTGCCAAAAATTAAAGAGGAATAATTAATAATGATATGAGGGGAATAAATAAAGTAATCTTAGTAGGAAATCTTGGTAAAGACCCAGACATTCAGGTATTGGAAGGTAATATTGTTGTAGCAAAATTTTCATTAGCTACTACAGAGGCTTTTAGAGATAGAAGTGGTAAAGTACGCTCAGAGACTGAATGGCATACTATTGTTTTGTGGAGGGGCTTGGCAGAGATTGCAAGAAAGTTTTTGAAAAAGGGAAGCCAAGTATATGTGGAAGGGAAACTAAAAACCAAAAGCTGGGAAGATAAGGATGGTAACAAGAAATTTGCTACAGAAATAGTAGGTGATAATTTGGTAATGCTTGACAAGAAATCTGGTGATGATGATTTTGAAAGCGAGATAGACTCTGATATATTAACGCCGCCTACTGATGAATTTGGTGACGAAAAGCTCCCATTCTAAAATAACCAATCGAAATTTTGAAAGACTTCTTTTTACAAGGCCTTACATTTTTAATAATCTCTCCTTCACTCACAGTGATACTAGGCTTGCTTTTGCTGGGTTTTGCTAGTATTTCGTTTTTAATGTCGGGCAGCGATATTGCCTATTTTTCTTTACAGTATAAAGATCTTACGCTGCTTAAAACGAAAGATAATCCAGGATATAAAAGAATGGCTTTACTGTTAGAGCAGCCTAGAAAGTTGCAAGCAGTAATTTTTATCTGTAAAATATTTTCGACCATTGGCGTAGTTGTTATTACTGATATATTATTACAGCAAATTTTTGGAGCAGTAGGGCTTCTACTATGGGTTGCGTTTTTACTTCGAGTAACAATTATTATTATTTTAATTACTGTTTTTTTGGAACTTATACCTAGGCTTTGGGCAGCGCATCGGCATATTGCTTTTGCTTCCAAGTCTTCACTTATGCTAGAAATCTTTGGAAGTATTTTTCATAAATATGCTACTGGCTTATCTAATAAAACAGTAGCCAACGAACAGCGATTAAAGAAGCAAAGTTATACAGAGTACGAAGAAGAAAGTATTGACGAGGCTATTGATCAGCTTTCTGAAACTGAAGCGGGCTTTGCAGAAAAAAAGATATTAAAAGGAATCAGAAAATTTGGTGATACTGCTGTAAGGCAAATTATGAAACCAAGGATGGATGTACACGGTATAGAGGAATCTACTACGTTTAAGGAGGTACTTACCATAATAGCAGATCTTCATTATTCAAGACTGCCAATTTACAAAAATAATTTAGATGAGCCAGTGGGCATATTGCATACTAAAGATGTAATTCCTTTCATAGATAATGAAGATGATTTTGATTGGAGAACCCTTATCAAACAACCGATGTTTGTTCACGAGCAAAAATCTATCGAAGATTTAATGCAGGAATTTCTTTCTAAGCGCATACACTTTGCCATTGTAGTAGATGAATTTGGTGGTACAAGTGGTATAGTTACTTTAGAAGATATTATGGAAGAGGTGATTGGCGATATAAAAGATGATTTTGATGATGAAGAAAAGCTTGATGATAAGATAGATGAGTTTACCTACATTTTTGAGGGTAAGCAAATCATAGAAGATGCCTGCGCAGCAATGGCTAAGCCTTCCACATCTTTTGATGCTGTGAGGGGCGATAGCAATACAATGGGTGG
>JBBRHK010000133.1:0-7591 GCA_038222815.1 Chitinophagales bacterium | reverse complement strand
AGTTATTTGCCACAGGTCCTTATTCGGAAGGAGATGCGATGAGTAGCTATACGGAAATACTTACGCAGGTTTCCTTAGGTGGTAAAGTTATTTTTTAAATAAAAGTTTTTCCAACAACGTCTCTTGAAAATGACGTTGCATTGCACGAAAACATTTCTTAATCAGTGCTAAAGGGTTGTATCTTTTAATTTTGTTCCAGAGTTAGTTAATTTTTACCTTTGATATTTATTGCGACATTTACATAACGTCCCCTTTGAGAGAAGTTGTTGGTAAATAAATAGGTAAGAAAAGTCCACAAATATGAAAAGAAAGTATATTATTTTATTTGTATTCTTATACCCAATCATCGCATTAGGACAGAATTACAAATCCAAAAAAATAGACTCCACCTATGTATTTGATAAGGCTCAATATCATATGGAAAGTGTAGGAAAAGACAAGCTTTCCGACTCGCAGGCATTCGTGCATACAGGGTTTTTTATTTTTTGGGCTGTTGATAATGGTTTGGTCAACGATAAGTTTAAAGAGCAATTAGCCAATTCAATTCAGAAAGCTAAATTGAGACAAATTTCACCAGCTGCTTTATTTACAGAGATGGATGGAGTTTTCCTCGGAGGCATCCTTACTTTAGAAGGATACAACTTTGCAATGAACTACTTCCATCTCTCTAACGGACGATATTTAAAAGACTACGAAAAGTTAGCATCTTTAGACAGATTAAATCGGAGTTTCTATTCTGTGAAAGATAATTGGAGTAATTACGAAATTGTTAAGGGGCTATTAGATACCAAGTATGCAAAATGGAGATAGCCATTATACTCTTTTTAAAATTAGTTTTCCTGTAAGGTTGGCGGGAAGTTGGAGTAAAGTGCATTTTGTTCTTATGTATTTCATAGAAGCAAGACACGCATTGTCGAACTTTTATTTGTTAATTTGTACTATAATAACTTTAATAAGCAGCGACTGGGTGATGGAATTTCAATGTTTATTTTATCTGTAGTAATTTCCATTTGTTGCCTGTAGTGTGGAGAGACCATAAAAAATTGAACAACTCAAACAAAATAAAAATGCGTTTATTCATCTTCTCTTTTCTGATTTGCTGTACTATCAGCTGCAAACAAAATTCAACTCCATCAGCTACATCAGTTGTGGACTATTTTAGTTATAACGATTCTATTGAATCAGGTGGTGTAAAAATGATTCCTATTAAAACACCGGTGGGTGATTTCAAAGTATGGACGAAACGTTTTGGGAAAAATCCAAAAATAAAAATCTTGTTATTGCACGGTGGGCCTGCAATGACACACGAGTATATGGAATGTTTCGAAACCTTCTTTCAGCGGGAAGGATTTGAATTTTATGAGTACGACCAGTTAGGTTCTTATTATAGCGACCAACCAAAGGATAGCAGCCTGTGGACAACAGAACGTTTTGTGGAAGAAGTAGAACAGGTTCGCCAAGCAATCGGCGCAGACAGTTCAAATTTTTATGTACTTGGTAATTCTTGGGGCGGAATTCTAGCGATGGAGTATGCGCTGAAATACCAAACTCATTTAAAGGGCTTGCTAGTGGCCAATATGGTAGCGAGTGCACCTGAGTATGGAAAATATGCAGAAGAAGTTCTTTCTAAGCAAATGAAGCCAGAAGTTCTTTCCGAAATAAAAGCACTCGAAGCGAAAAAGGATTTTAGCAATCCACGTTATATGGAATTGCTTCTTCCTAATTTTTATAAAGAACATCTATGCCGATTAACAGAGTGGCCAGACGCCTTTAACCGTTCTTTAAAACATACCAATGGCGAAATATATACAATGATGCAAGGCCCAAGTGAGTTTGGTATCAGTGGTCGTCTTGCAAACTGGAATATTAAAAATCGCTTGAAAGAAATAACTGTTCCTACTTTGATGGTAGGCGCCAAGCACGATACGATGGACCCGAACGCAATGGAGGAACAAAGTAAAATGGTGAAGAAGGGAAGGTATCTCTATTGCCCTAATGGTAGCCATTTAGCAATGTGGGATGATCAGCAGATTTTTATGAGTGGCGTTATTAAGTTTATAAAGGATGTAGATTCTAAGGCTTTTTAAAGTGCCATCTTCTTAATTTTAGTTAGTATGGGGAGTGTGCTTTTAACGCTGTACTGCACATTCTTCTCTTCAGCTTTATTGGTATTAAACTTCATATCTAGAGGCTCCTCGGTGCCTGTAACACATTTGTAGTACGTCTCGCCAGCAAAGGAAGTGTAAAATACTCAGGCTCACCAGATAAAAAATTTGCTAAGTTGAAGGCTTGAACAGTTGATACCGGATATTAATAGCAAGGTTATTCTATGCAAGTCTTTCGGGAAAACTATACTTCGGCTATTTAGTAATAGTAAAGAGTTCTAAATTTGTAGAGTGATTAGCAAAAGCAAATATTGACGAAAACAATTAAATGCAATGGTACTATCTGAATTTTCACCTAGCCTTCCTTTGACTGAATTTGTTCGGGTATATAGAGTAGTGCATTTCGTCTTTGATGATATTACAAACATACCCTTCAAGCCCTACCCACCAAGACCAGAGCACTGTTTAAGTTTTTATCCACGAGATACAGAAACTGTTGAGTATGTAAATAGCGGAGTGAAAATAAATAAATTAAAAAGCGTTTTAATTGGGCAACAAAGCGAAGTCACTAACAGATATGTAGGGAAAGACTTTTTAGTATTTCAAGTTGTTTTTAGTCCGGGCGGTCTTTATCGCTTAACAGGTATTCCTTCTTCCCAACTGAACAATTGCTATTTAGATGCTGAATCTATCTTTAAAAATATAAAAGAGGTAAATGATAGACTAAACGATGCTGCAGATTTTCATAGTATGGTTGCTGTGGTGGAATCTTTTCTTTTGACACAAGTAAATAGAGGAATAAAGGAATTTCACAGGCTAGATCAAGTAAGTGACCTTATTTTGAAAACAAATAAAGTATTGAGTGTGGAGTGGCTCGCAAAAGAATCTTGTTTAAGCATTAGGCAATACGAAAGAAAGTTTATGGAACGGATGGGTGTGCCGCCAAGATACTTTAGTAAGATTGTTCGTTTTGAGAATGCTTTTAGGATGAAAAATAAAGAGCCAGGTTTAGATTGGCTATCTATTGCCATTCGAAGTGGCTACTATGATTATCAGCATTTAGTAAAGGATTATAAAGAATTTACTAGCCAGACGCCCACTAATTTTCACTTGCTTGACAATGGTTCGCCAGAAAGAAACTTTGGTGAATCGGATACCTATTAAAATGTCGTTTTCTTACCAGCAAATTATTTTTCAATCTATTGATATTTGTACTGTACAATTAAAACATTACAATAATGGAAAGAAAGAAATTTTTATTAGCGACAGCTGCAGCAGTTCCTGCTCTATTCATTGGACAAAATGTTCAAGCACAAAAACCAAAGCGACCTAATAAAGCTTTTGTAGTAAAAGCAACTGAAAGTAGGCTTGGTGAGAAGACATTAATAGGTGGGATAAATCATAACGACATTAAGGTTTCTAAGAGAGACACGAACAGCGACTTAACTGTTTTTGAATATCTTGGAAATGAAAAAGGAGGGCCACCATTACATATTCATCCACATCAAGACGAAATATTTTTTATAGTACAAGGTGAATATCTTTTTCAAGTTGGCGAAGACAAGCATAATTTGAAAGCAGGCGATACTATCTTTTTGCCAAGGACTATACCTCATGCATTTGCACAACTAACAGACATCGGTAAAATGTTTTTTCTTTTTCAGCCATCAGGGAAAATGGAGGATTTTTTCAGAGCATTAGGCAACCTTACTGCTCCACCAACAGCAGAACAAGGAGCGAAAATATTTGCTGACTATGATATGAAGGTCGTTGGGCCTCCTTTACAGTATTAACTATGATATTGAGGTACAAAAAGCTGGTGTAGAAAGTAAATTTGTTTCTCTTACCTTTCTCGGTCAGTTATTAAAATAGCCGGCCTTCAAGAATTTGCGAAGCTGTGGTATGTGATGAGAAGCTATGTTGAGCGATTGAGCAGTTAATACGCAATATTCATCGGTAGGTTGAGCGCCTCTTCGATTAATTAATAATTTAGAGTATTATATTTGTGTGGAGTGACCTGTAGCGGTAAAGAATGGCAAACTGTCTAAAAAAATAGATATGGAAAATTTAGCTACTCAAACTTCTGTTTGGACCATCTATAAAAAGATGGCATTCCGTTTTGTTTCTATCTTTTTTATCCTGTTTATCATTTTACTAGACTGGTCCTTCAGTTCTTTTACCTCGTATCTATTTTATAGCGCAGGTGTTGCAACATTTTTGGACAATATTATTGGATGGGTAGGCAAAAATATTTTTGATATTTCCTATACAATCATATCGCCTTATGATGGTCAGCATAATGACAGAACTTACACTTACTTACTTTACTTCACTATAGCTGTAGTTGCTATATTGGTAACAGTTATTTGGAGTATATTGGACAGGAAGCGTACAAACTACGATAAGCTATATTATTGGCTCACGACGATTATTCGTTATTATTTAGCATTCACATTATTTCTTTTTGCATTAGAGAAGTTTTTTAAAATGCAATTTCCTGATCTTGGTCTTTATACATTAACACAACCTGTAGGAGATTTGTCGCCAATGAGTTTGGCCTGGGCTTTTTTTGGTTATTCTTATGGTTACAACGTTTTTATGGGAATAGCCGAAAGTGCTGCATTGCTGTTGTTGTTCCGCAGAACAATGACCTTTGGTGCTATTCTCACACTGATTGTTCTTGCTAACGTGATGGCGGTTAATTTTAATTATGATGTTCACGCAAAAATGTATCCAACAGTAATGTTTTTTATGGCCTTCTTCCTCGTTCTTCCACAGATGAGTAGTTTGCTGAAATTTTTCTTTACTAATCAAGCTACTTCACTTCCTCTCATCCAAGCTCCTATATATAAAAAGTGGTGGATTAGAATTTTTAAAAATGTTTTTAAGTTTTTGCTAATTGGATACTTCACCATTTTTTTAGTAAGAGATTATTTTGGGTATAAACAAAAGAGTGATAGTAAGGAAATGAACAAGCCTCCATCCGAAATATCAGGACTGTTTGATGTAAAGAGCTTTATTGTTAACAAGGATACTTTATCAGATGCAAGTCCGCAACGATGGGCGCAAATTGTCATTGGAACTTCAAGGGATCGAATCCGACTTCAGGGCGATAGCATTGCATATATGTTTGTATCAATGGAGAGTAAAGAGCTTTCGGTATATTCAAACCCAGAAAATCTATCTACTAATGAACAAGAGATATTCAATGAGTATGGTTTTGAAGAGAGTGTAGCTATGAATGTAGATTCAATTTTGAGAGCACGGCAAGTATTGAGTAGTTTTCAATTTGAGGTAGCCGACTCCTCTATACTTATGCTAAAGGGGAAAATAAAAAATGATTCCATCTTTATTACAGCAAAAAGGCGACCAATTGAAATAAGAGAATTTAGGTTAATGAAAAGCGGCTTTCATTGGGTATCTGAAAAAGCGAATATGTATTGAAAACTCTTGCCTTTATTGGTTAAATATTGAAGCTGTCTTTTCTGAAGCAATAGTCAGTTATTAAAATTGTGTGCCCTTAGGTAATTACAAAGATTTTGTTTTCCTATCAGCGGCCAAGGTGAAGGATTGAGCAGTTGTAGCCCAATATTTATCGGCAGTTTGTTTTGTCCTAACCCTTAGGGAGAAGCGCCTCATCCAATTATTAATAGAAAAGCTGTTTAATTTAGCAGGGTAATCAGCAACGGCAAAAGGGAGCTGCTGCGGAATATTACTATTGACTTTAAAAAGGTTAAGTAGCGAAAAATTTCTGCAAATGGCTTAACAGTTAAGCATTTCTCTGCCAGAAAAATCAAACACACCTAGGGTTGTAGTAATTCTAATTACTCATTATAAGAAAGCCACTACGCTTTATACATCAAGAGATGCAGTATCACGACCACTGAAGCATCTTGATTGAAAAGATAAATCCAAACTTTTTAGAAATATAATTAAATCTTGTTATGTAACAATAGTCACTGAGTTAAGGCAAATGATATTGTTACTTTATACCATTATTTAATTTTAATGAAAATGCAATGAAAAAAAATATGGGTTTTATTGACAAAGCAATTCGGATACTAATTGCAGTCGGAGTTGTCGGGCTTTTTCTTGGTAATATAATTTCTGGAACAACTGCCATTATACTTTTGGTACTTGCAGGAGTTTTTATCCTTACTAGTTTTTTAAGTTTTTGTCCGCTTTATTTACCATTTGGTATATCCACTTGTAAGACAAAGAAGTAGCCGATAATCTAAAGGACTACCTTCTGCGGTTGTTGGTCAAAAATGGAAACTATTTTTTCTGCTGGTGTTGGTCAGTTATTTCTTCCCATTGCTGGCCAGTTCTTAAAAAGCAGCCTGTCTCTAAGAAATTGCCAGAGCTTGATCTTCCCGAAAGGTCGGGAGAGGCTGACCAGCCTAAGAGTTAAATATAATTCAAAAAACTAAAATTAATAATTATGAAAAAAAGCACAAAATTATTTCTTCTGCGTACTAAAGTAGTCTTGATATTTTTTGGTTTCATATTGAGTACATTCACTAGCTTTTCTCAAACATCTTCCGATGTATCAGGCTGGCACTTAATTAACTACACATTTAAAGATGGATCTTTAAGTAAGGAATCTGTTTTAATGGGCACTACCTCAAGAATGAAGGATGTGATAACTTATACAGGGGAGAAGGGCAAAATAGAAATTAAATATAATAGGACTGCCATCCCAAAGGGAGAATTTCTTGCCGGCGTTACCTATCAGGTTAGTTGGACAAATCCTCCTTCAGTTCTTATTCCAGGCGAGAATTATTCTATTAAATTCGAATTGATAACTAAATCTTCGAAAACTTGGAAAGCACCACAACAAAGTATCCATTTTAATCAAACTCCTTACAGTGCTTATTTCGTTACACCCGATGGAACGAAATATATCACAAAGGATATAAACACAGTATTAACCACGGACAAAGTGATCACCAAAGGAACGAAAGGATCGAAACGGTTTGTACAAATGAATTTTGGAAATGGATTCGTTGCTACCTATGATTATGAGTGGAGGGAAGGAAAACCTATTGAAAAACCAGTAGCGATAGCAAATACTAAAAGCAATGGCTGGCACTTAATCAACTATACATTTAAAGATGGATCTTTAAGCAAGGAATCTGTTTTAATGGGCACTACCTCAAGAATGAAAGATGTAATAAGTTATACAGGGGAGAAAGGCCAAATAGAAATTAAGTATAATAGGACTGCTCTCCCAAAGGGAGAATTTCTTGCCGGCGTTACCTATCAAGTTAGTTGGACAAATCCTCCTGCAGTTCTTATTCCAGGCGAAAATTATTCTATTAAATTCGAACTGATAACTAAATCTTCGAAAACCTGGAAAGCACCACAACAAAGTATCCATTTTAATCAAACTCCTTACAGTGCTTATTTCGTTACACCCGATGGAACGAAATATATCACAAAGGATATAAACACAGTATTAACCACGGACAAAGTGATCACCAAAG
>JBBRHK010000132.1:0-7623 GCA_038222815.1 Chitinophagales bacterium | reverse complement strand
TATAACAGGCGCTGTTGTTCTTACAAGTGTTCTTACATTTAAATCTAACCAAGTCTGGGTAGAAGTTGCTAATCAAGATCTGCCTAAACCAGTCTTTGACATCTTGATGCAACAGAAAAAAAATGGACGATTTGATCTCGTCACTTTACTAGATAGTAAGTACGAAGGCAAGATTTCTTTTGATATCACTAACAATCATACACCAGTTTTTGGTTATGACTATTATACCATTGGATATTTAGATAAAAAAATAATTGTCAAAAAAGAATATTTAACTCCTCCATTTTTGATATTTGATGATAAGATTTATGCAGAGTTGTATCAGAAATTTGGAAATGATGGCTTTAAGCCTTTGCACGTGCAATCCACTTCATTAAAATAGTATTTAACCTTATCTACTTTTAATCGTAGGTTTTTTAATAGAAAATCTAAGAGATAGCTATTGAATATTGGCTATTTATCATTGAGCACTGTGTATTTATTCGAATCGTTCTATTTTTTCTAATAAACAAACGCATAGATGATTTGTTATAGCTTTGTGCCGTTTTACAACATATTTGCAAAAAGGAACTCATAATTCATAACTTATCATTCATAACTTTTTTATGTCTTTTTCCACCTTAGAATCTGCTCTACTTTTCCTAGAAAAAAACGGTAAACTCATCCGTATAAAAGAAGAAGTAGATCCGTATTTAGAGATGGCTGCTATTCATTTAAGGGTATATGGTAAAAAAGGGCCAGCATTATTATTTGAAAATGTAAAGGATTCTAAATACAGATGCGCTTCTAATATTTTTGGAAGTCTAGAAACTAGTAAACTGTTATTTGGTAAAGATTTGGAAACAGTAAGTGCACTCATTGAGTTTAAGAATGACCCAATGAAAAGTCTTAAAACGCCATTCAAAAGTTTACCCACTTTACTATCTGGTCTCAATGCATTACCAAGAAAATCATTTAAGTCTGTGTCTTCTGTTTTTGAGGAAATAAATATTTTTGATTTACCACTTATACAGCATTGGCCAATGGATGGCGGTGCTTTTGTAACCCTGCCGCAAGTATATACAGAAGATGCAGATGCCCCTGGTGTTATGAAATCAAATCTGGGGATGTACCGCATTCAGCTGAGTGGAAATGACTATGAACTCAATAAGGAAATTGGTTTACACTATCAGTTGCACAGAGGAATTGGAGTGCATCAAACGAAGGCAAATGCCAAAGGCGAACCATTAAAAGTTTGTGTGTTTGTAGGAGGTCCGCCTTCGCATACGGTTGCGGCTGTAATGCCTTTACCAGAAGGGCTCAGCGAGTTGCAATTTGCTGGCATCCTAGGTGGCAGAAGATTTAGGTATAAAAATGAAGATGGATTTACGATAAGTATGGATGCTGATTTTGTCATTACAGGTGAAGTATTTCCGCTAGAGAATAAACCGGAAGGACCTTTCGGCGATCATCTTGGTTATTATAGTTTACAGCACGATTTTCCTTTAATGAAAGTGAAGAAAGTGTATGCAAAGAAAAATGCCATTTGGGCATTTACAGTTGTAGGTAGACCTCCACAAGAAGATACAAGCTTTGGTGAGCTCATCCATGAAATGACTGGCGATGCACTGCAATCGGAAGTGCCTGGCTTGATAGAATTAAATGCTGTAGATGCAGCTGGAGTTCACCCTTTATTGATAGCAATCGGTAGTGAAAGGTACACGCCTTATAGCGAAACTAAGCAACCAGCAGAGTTACTTACCATCGCTAATAGGATGCTTGGAACTGGCCAGCTAAGCCTTGCAAAATTTTTATTTATCTGTTCTGGGAATAAAAATGAAGTGAGTACAAAAGATATTCCTACTTACTTCCAATACATTTTAGCGAGGGTAAATTTAAAGCGAGACATACACTTTTATACTAATACTTCTATTGATACGTTAGATTATTCTGGGGAGGGATTAAATACGGGAAGTAAGGTGGTAATAGCTGCACACGGCGAAGCCATTAGGACCTTGGGAAATAATATCAGTAGTATTTTTGAGAATATTTCATTGATTGCAAAAGCAAGCTTAGTCATGAATGGGGTTGTGGCTTTGCAATTATCAAGCTCATTTACTACTTACGAAGCGGCTAATAAAGAAATGGAATTATTGTCTGCGGCTTTATTACCACAATTAAAACCACTGGAAAGCTTTCCACTTATAGTAATCTGCGATGATGCAAATTTTCTAGAAGACAATGTTCAAAATTTCCTTTGGGTTACATTTACCAGAAGCAACCCTTCACACGATATGTATGGAGTAGATTCGTTTATAAAAAATAAACATTGGGGCTGTAACGGTTCACTGATCATTGATGCAAGAAAAAAGCCGCACCACGCTCCAGAGTTAGTTTTAGATCAAAAGGTACTAGAGAAAATAGCACCTATTTTTGAAAAGGGTGGGAGTTTGTACGGTTATTAGTGCGAAGCACTTTACAATTACGTATTAAAAATTACGAATTACTGGAGCATTAATTTTGAGAAAGACTTTAGAACTCACAATGTATTTTGACTTAGGATAGGTCCTCAGAATGCAAAACACTCACCACTTACAACTCACCACTCACCTAATTTCCCTTAATCATAAACACATAATCGCTCACTTTAGCAATCTGTGATTCACGACTAAGACCTTTAATCTTTGAAACTGAACTCAGCTTTACGTTAGTACTAGTGTCATTCTTTCTAGCTTGTTGTATAGCTCTGTAAATGTTAGCAGATTTTGTAGCAAATACAGTACTTGCGTCATTAGTTTCTCTGCTAGATATTACGCCTACCACTTCTCCTTGCTGGTTTATTACAGGCGAGCCACTGTTACCTACATTAGCTGTTGTAACTAGCTGGCAAAATGAAGTATCCATATCGAAGCCATTACTAGCGCTTACGTAACCTTCTGTATATACAATTTCTTGCTTAGGAAAACCAAGTAAAAATATTTGCTGTCCTAATGGCGTGTTTTTATTCTTTATACTATAAGGAACCGTAGCTAATTTTTTAAATCTTTCATCTATAATTTTTACCACAGCAATGTCATCTACCTTATTTACATATACCACTTCTGCGGTATACTGCTCGCCTTTGTTGTTCTCTACTATTAGTTGATTTTTAGCCTGATTAGTAACGTGTGCATTCGTAATTATATAATTACTGCTAGCATCTATCATAAAACCTGTGGCTCTAAACTTAGAAGTAATGGGTGTTCTTGCAACCTCAGGAGTTGCTGCTTCCAATGCAATTACCTTGGCTTGTAGATTTTTAGTTTTCTTATCCTGTTCTTCTAGTTTTACGAATAAAGGAGTAAGAGAAGCATTTTTATCACTTGTACCTATAGAAGTTACAGCTGTACTTAATAAAATAGAAACAAGCCCAGCAATACAGGCAGCTACAGCGATAGTTCTCTTGTACTTAGTAAACATAGCAACAATTGGTGATTGTCCCATTGGTACTACCTTACTAGACTCTATTGTACCATTCAACTTAAGCTTAAGTTCTATATCGTGTAATGACTTCTTAAATCTTTTTTGATCTGCATATTTACCCAGACTATTTAAAAAATGGGACTGTTCTACAACTGCTAAATCTAAATCAGCGTTGTTCTTCCTCAATTCTTCGAAATACGAAAACTCCTCTGTGCTCATTTCTTTGCTCAAGTATCGCTCTACCGCATCCATTAATAATTCTTCTTTCATCTTACAAGGTTTTATATTCTGCAAAGAATAATTTCTTCAATCTTACTAGGCACTTATACTTCTGTGTCTTTGCATTATCTGCATTGGTATATCCAAACTCAATTGCAATTTCTTGCATCTGTTTCTTTTGTATGTAATAGGCTTCTAACAAACCTTTACAAGGTTCTCCTATTTTCTGCATTGACGCTTCCATCAAAACAAAATTCGACTGCATTTGTTGGTGTTCTTCCAAATCTTCTTCCACATCAGCCGTTTCCTCCATCGTGTCTACTTTGAAATATCTACCGTGCTGCTGTAGCTTTTTAAGCCACAATCTTCTACTCACAGAGTAAATGTAAGTTTTCAATTGGCACTGTAATTCAAAATCTGCACTTCCAGCCTTCTCAAAAAGAACTACCATAGTATCCTGAAAAACATCAGCGGCATCATCTTCTGATCCACTATTTGTCATTACTAATTGACGAATCATATTATAATTTTCTTTATAAATATGTTCTATACTTGAAGCATGGTTAGCTGCAAGTCCTTTTAGTAATGCTACATCCTTTTCTAGTTTCTCCACTTACTATATATTATTGATACCGGTTTGGGTGCAAAGTAACCCATTTTCAGAAATAAATCTTTTCCTTAAAAAAATATTTTGATATAAGTATTTGAAAAACAATTATTTATGTAATTTTTTATTAAAACTTTAATTTTTTTTTAAAATAGCGGGTTACCTTCTTTTGATTTTTGTATTAATCTGTATTAAAACAAAATTTAAAATTAAATTCAACATGAAAAAATTATTTGCAATCGCTCTTATCGCTACAGCTTTAGTATCTTGTAACGAAGAAGCTAAGACAGAAGAAACTACAACTACACCTACAGAGGTTACTGCACCAGTTGCTGATTCAGTAGTTGCTCCTATGGCTGATTCAGTTATGGCTCCAGTTATGGATTCAGTAGCTAAGTAATTCTAGCGATTAAATAGAATTAGCTTGCGACTATAATTTTTATTAATTATTGAGCAAGCAATCGTGAAAGACCAGTTTGATTTATCAAACTGGTTTTTTTATGCCTATACTTTTTTGAGTAAGTCAAAATTAGTTTACTTCTCTTTTGCTATTGCAGTAACTTATAATGACCTTTGCCGCCTAAAATGTAATTGTAGGGATGGAGTATAATATAAAAGAAGTTTGGAATAAACGACCATTAATCATAAGCGGTCCTTGTAGTGCAGAAACAGAGCTACAAGTAATTGAAACTGCACAAAGGTTGGCCAATACTGGGAAAATAGATGTGTTGCGTGCTGGAATCTGGAAACCTAGGACAAAGCCAGGAATGTTTGAAGGTGTAGGAGAGATAGGTCTTGATTGGTTGCACAAAGCAAAATTAGCTACGGGACTTCCTACTGCGGTAGAAGTAGCCAATGCAAAACATGTAGAACAATCATTGAAAGCTGGTGTTGATATTCTTTGGATAGGCGCAAGAACTACCGTAAATCCTTTTAGCGTACAAGAAATTGCCGATGCTTTAGTGGGAGTAGATATTCCGGTACTTATAAAAAATCCTCTGAATCCAGATTTAGACTTATGGACAGGTGGAATGGAAAGAATTCAGAAAGCTGGAGTGTCACAAGTCGGATTAATACATAGAGGCTTTGCTTCCTACGGTAATACCATTTACCGAAATGCGCCTATGTGGCAACTCGCAATAGAGATGAAGATGCGTTTTCCGGATAACTTGCTCATTTGCGACCCCTCGCATATTTGCGGTAACAGGCATATGCTACAAGAGGTGGCACAAAAAAGTATAGATTTAGATTTTGGAGGGATAATGATAGAAAGCCACATTACTCCAGACGAGGCTTGGAGCGATGCTAAGCAGCAAATTACACCAGAAGTATTGGCAGAAATGTTAGGCAATATTGTATGGAGAAAAGGCGCTACTGACGAAGTCGAAGTTTTAAATATGCTTAATAACTTACGATTAAAAATCGATGGTATTGATGATGAGTTACTAGAACTAATGAGCCAGAGAATGAAATTGGCAGATGAAATAGGCACCTATAAAAAAGAGCAAAAAATTACAGTTCTTCAAACGCAGCGGTGGAATGATATTCTGAAGCGTAGCCTAGATAAGGCCAATAATCTCGCACTTACTAAAGATTTTATTGTTAAGTATTTTGATGCAGTACATATGGAAAGTATTCATCATCAAATAAATATTATAAACGAGGAGGATTAAAGATATGGAGGAAATAAAAATTCCATTTACACATAAAACGGTGTCCGTTCTATTCGATGTGAATATTATCGATTTTATAGAAAAACAGAATCTAACGGGAATATGTATCCTTATAGATGAGAACGTCTATACTGCTCACAAAACATTGTTTGTTACTTACAATCCTATCATCATAAAAAGTGGAGAGGCTTATAAAGTGCAAGCTACTGTAGATGGCATTATAGATGAAATGCTGGAGAGAGGATATGACAGAAAAACAGTTTTGTTTGCAATAGGTGGAGGTGTAACTACAGATATTGGCGGTTATGTAGCAAGTGTCTTTAAGCGTGGTATAAAATTTAATCAAGTTCCCACTTCTATTCTGGCTATGGTAGATGCAGCGGTGGGCGGTAAGAATGGGGTGAATACGGCATTGTATAAAAATATGGTAGGTACAATTTACCAGCCAGATCATATATTATACGATTTTAGTTTCCTTAAAACTTTACCAAGGGAGGAGTGGATAAATGGATTTGCAGAAATTATTAAGCACAGTTGTATTTGGGACAAAGAAATGTTTGATATTTTAAGTAAGCAAACAATTGATGAATATATTAATGGAGATGAGATAACTAAGGAGATCATTAAAAGAAACGTAGCCATAAAAGCCGAGATTGTTTGTAGCGATGAGTTTGAAACTGGCAATAGAATGCTATTGAATTTTGGCCATACATTAGGGCACGCTATAGAGAAAGAGTATGAAATGAAGCATGGTCACGCCATAAGTTTAGGTATGATAGCGGCGGCAAGACTAAGCGAAGAGATAAATAATTTCTATTCTATAGAGAAAGAGGCACTTCTTACACTCTTGGAAAACTTTGAGTTGCCGGTATTGTTTCAATTTGATAAGGAGGCAATTTGGAACGGACTTTTATCTGACAAAAAAAGAGCTGGCGACAAAATGAATTTTATTTTATTAGAAAAAATTGGCGCAGCATCTGTTGTTCCTATTGATTTACCACAACTAAAAGATTTGATAGATCAAGTGTTATGACCAATAACTCATCATTAGTATTATTTCCTGCTTCTTTTAATGGTGTTTTAAAGGCACCCACATCTATGAGTTATATGCAGCGTGTTTTGGCATTAGCCCTATTGCATCCTGGTATTACAAAGATTGTAAATCCTGGAAAAAGTGCAGACGATTTAGCAGCGATGTCAATTATTCAGAATCTAGGAGCAAATATATCTTGGGAGGATAATGTGCTAGCAGTCAAAGGCGTTTCTACCATTACATCTCATAAGTTGCACGCAGGAGAGAGTGGATTATCATTAAGGATGTTTACTCCTATAGCAGCTTTAGCCCAAGAAGCCATAACGATTACAGGTGAGGGAAGTTTAGCACAGCGGCCTATGGGAGAATTTGAAAATACACTTGCACAGTTACAAGTTGGTTTCAAAAGTGTAGATGGAAAATTGCCATTGCTAGTAGAAGGACCTATTGTTCCTACTGACATAGATATGGATGGCTCATTGAGTTCTCAGTTTTTAACTGGTTTCTTGATTGCATTAAGTTTTGCTGCGAAAAAGCAAACTACTATCAATGTACATAATCTTAAAAGCAAACCATATATCAGTCTTACGCTAGCGCTTCTCGAACAATTTGGCTATGATGTAAAGAACGAAAACTTTGAGCGATTTATC
>JBBRHK010000131.1:0-7686 GCA_038222815.1 Chitinophagales bacterium | reverse complement strand
GCAGTTGTGGTCAGAAAAAATACAAGCGAATAGATAAAAAATATATTTGGGATGAATTGCAGTACACTTTTCTGCATATGAACAAAGGATTTTTATATTCTGTAAAAAATATTCTAAAAAATCCTGGTAAGACGGCTCGCCAATTTATAGATGGGAATAGGGTAAACCATTACAAACCTATTCTGCTGTTATTTATCTTAAGTGGTATTTCAACATTTATTTCTTTTAAGATTTTGGGAATGAAAGAGATAATGGATGAACAATTCTCAAAGCAAAAGGTCAATTCAGCTTTTATGAGTGATTATTTGACATTTATCAAAAGTTATAGCTCGTTCATTACGCTGTTGTTGATTCCATTTTTTGCCCTCACTACTAAGATTGCTTTTCGTAAATGGGGACATAATTATTACGAACACATAGTCATCAATTCTTATATCCTCTCGTTCTATACCATCATCTCTATTGTTTTTATGTACCCTATTATGTTTATATTCAGACATAGTTTGCCTTCGGTAGTTGTAAGCATCTCGTCTTATTTGATGCTGATTGTACCTTTTATGTTGATTTGGTTTTTTAAAGAATTCTATCCTGAGCAACCATTGAAACGTATAATAGGTAAAGTCCTACTGATTTTATTGCTAGTAGTGGCTAGCTTTATATTATTAATGATTATTGCTGGAATAGTAGGATTTATTATTGCTATGATTAAGGGGCCGGAAGCGATGAAGTATTTGAAGCCGCAATAGGAAAATAGGGGAAAAATTTTAGGAAATTAATTCTGTCCAAGTTGCTTAGGTTCTGAAAATAATGTCTTGTGTGGCTGAGCTTAATTTATGCCGAGCCCGACTAAGAGTCGAAGCTAGTCGTTTTGATTAGCTATTTTATTTAAGAAGTATTTTGTTCTTAACCCGCCTTCGACAAGCTGCTAATGACACACTTTATATTTAAATGAGTATTAATATTATACCGGCTTCGACAGGCTCAGCCTGACGGCTTTAAAGTTTAAAAAGTGTCCTCCCAAAGAACTTAAAAAGCTTTTATTAGTGCCTCAGGCTGACGATTATTATATTCAGAAAAGTGTCATCCAATAGAACTTAAATTTTTTTATTCGTGCCTCAGGCTAAAGATTAAGTTAAACAAAGAGGATCTATTGAAGCTGGCACTACGCTATTAAAAGTATTAGTGTGTAAGGTTTATGCTCTATTTATTTTCAAAGCAAATTATTCTTGCAGCTTCCTTTTTTTGAAAAAAAAGGTTTCAGTTAGGCTCGGCTTATTTTATTGTAAGCTGGACGAAGAGTAGAAGCCGGTTGTTTGTGAAACTGTTTTATTTATGATTGATACATTACTAATCACTATGTCTATATGGTAAAACAATCTTCAATCGATTATTTCCATTTTCAGTTTCTGCTAAATCAATCTCTCCATGCTTATACTCTACTCTTTCCAAGAGAGAAATATAAGATGCACCCTGATGAAACTCTTCTACATCAGTAATTGGAGAATCATCTATAATACTTATTTCAAAATTGTTATTACTGGCAATATTGATGGTTACATTTTTAGGCTTCTTGTTCACACATAGAATTCTAAGCCACTCTTCTATTATTTTTATGGATGTTATGGCATTGTTAGAAGTTTGCTCTGACTGTTCCTTAGCTATTTCTACTTGTATAGCAAAAGAATAGGTGCCAGCGGTCATCTCTATATAATCTTTTATAAGCTGTGCGGCCGTCACAAATGCAACTTTTAAAGGAGAAAGCTTATAGCAATAGTCTCTTACATCAGTCAGCAATTCTTGCAGGGCATCCTGAGCACTCTGTAACATTGATAACCTTTGTTTTTCATTATCTCTTGCAGTGCTTAATAAGAAAAGACTGCCAGCAATACGTTGTGCAAAATCTTCATGCAGACTAGTGGCTATATTTAGTTTGTCTTCTTCAATGCCATCCACAACAGCATGCAGCATCTGAGTTTTCAAAGCTACCATCTCTGCTGCTCGCTTACGAATGAGATTGTTTTTTTTATGTAACTCCAAAAGTTTAGAAGCTTGATTGGACAGTATTTTTAGCGCCCTTTCTTCTTCCTTACTAAGCTTTCTTGGATGAGGGCCAATAATACACAGTGTACCTAACTTATATCCGTTTGCAGAAAAAATAGGAGCTCCTGCATAAAATTTTATATCGCCAGCCTCTGTAATCAAAGGGTTGTCGTGAAAACGTTCATCCTTGGATACATCTTCAACCACCATTACGTCATTTTGTAAAATCGTATGTGAGCAGAAGGTTAAGTCTCTGTCAGTTTCTACAGGTACCGAGCCCACGTGTGCTTTTAACCACTGCCGCTTCTCATCTATAAGACTAATCTGAGAAATAGGGCAATCGCATATTTGAGCTGCAAGTTCTACCAGCTCGTTAAATTCCTTATCCTCGCCAGTATCTAAAATATTAAATGAAAACAATTCATCTAATCTCAGCTGTTCGTCTATTGGTATTTGTGCAATGATCATAAGTCGATGTTGTTGGAGTTGTTTTAATGTATCGAAAGTATCTATATGCTATTCGTTTTTCTTGTACTAGTTTGATGCCAAATACTATTATTAAAGATTAAAATTTTTACTTGGTTAAGAATTGTATGATGATCAGTTAAAAACGTATATCAATATCTATATCAAAACAGTATATTTTTATAGCTTAATCCATTATTCTTATTAAGATTTACCAAATCAAAACTCTGCAATATTTAAAAAGGACAATTACTACCTTTATGTCTTATGCAAGAATCCTTTTACAAACTAGTAAGAAATAGCCTCAAATTCAACGCATTTCTATTCACAAAACTGCCAGCTGCATTTTTTAGCGGCGTCAAATTAATTGATATAAATGAATCGGTGGCAATTACGAGTATTCGTTACAAATGGTTTGCCACTAATCCGTTTAAAAGCACATACTTTGCTTGCCTCGCTATGACGGCAGAGATGAGTACTGGCTTACTAGCAATGGCACATATACACAAGCAGTCTCCGCACGTGAGTATGCTGGTACAAAAAATGGAAGCGGTGTATCATAAAAAAGCGATTGGTACCACTAGTTTTACTTGTAGTAACGGTGCAGAGTTTGCAGAGAAAATAAAACTTACTAAGCTAGATGGAAGTCCTCAAACTATAGAAGCCAAATCAATAGGAGTAGACAAGGACGGTAATGTTATTGCAGAGTTTTGCTTTACTTGGGCTGTAAAAAGAAAGGATTAGGACTTGCGCCTTCCCTTCATATCCTTAAAATACTATTAATTATTCCTTTTAAGCTAAATTGCAGCCCTACAGCATTATTACTAAAGGAGATATAATTTATGGCTACTAAACTTCAAAAACAGCAGGCGCTAGAATACCATGCAAATGGGCGACCTGGCAAAATAGAAGTAATACCTACCAAAGAAGCAAAAACGCAAAGAGACCTCTCATTAGCCTATTCGCCAGGTGTGGCAGAGCCTTGTAAAGAAATAGCAGCAAATCCAGATGACGTATATAAATACACAGCCAAGGGAAACCTTGTAGCAGTAATTACTAATGGAACTGCGGTATTAGGATTGGGAAATATTGGCCCTGCTGCTAGTAAGCCCGTAATGGAAGGTAAGGGTGTACTCTTCAAAATCTTTGCAGATATAGATGTTTTTGATATTGAAATAGATGAGACAGATCCCCAAAAATTTGTACAAATTGTAAAGGCGCTAGAGCCCACATTTGGCGGTATAAATCTAGAAGATATAAAAGCACCAGAATGTTTTTATATAGAGCAAGAGCTTAAAAAAGTGTGCAATATTCCTGTGATGCACGATGATCAGCATGGCACAGCAATTATTTCATCTGCTGCATTAATCAATGCATTAGAAATTCAAAAAAAGAAAATAGACAAAGTAAAGTTTGTGATAAGTGGAGCTGGCGCTGCGGCAATGGCTTGTGTGAAGCTATATGTTTCTTTAGGCGCAAAGCCGAGCAACTTTATGCTATTTGATAAAGATGGAATATTACACGAGGGTAGAACAGATATTGAAGATTTTAAGAAAGAGTTTGTAGTAAGCGCAAAGTATCAGAGCTATACTTTAGCAAAGGCTTTTGATGATGCAGATGTATTTTTAGGACTTAGCGTAGGGAATGTGGTAACGCCTGCAATGGTAAAATCAATGGCAAAAAACCCAATCGTTTTTGCTATGGCTAATCCCGACCCAGAAATCACTTATGATGCTGCCATAGCAGTACGTAAGGATTTGATAATGGCCACCGGTCGTACAGATTATCCCAACCAAGTAAATAATGTACTCGGGTTTCCATATATCTTTAGAGGTGCGTTGGATGTACGCTCTACAAGTATTAATGAAGCGATGAAGCTAGCGGCCGTAAGGGCTTTGGCAGATTTGGCAAAAACACCAGTGCCAGATATCGTGAATCTTGCTTATAACGTAAGTACTATTTCATTCGGGCCCACTTATATCATACCTAAGCCTGTAGATCCAAGATTACTCGCTACGGTAGCCCCTGCAGTGGCAAAAGCCGCTATGGAAAGTGGTGTTGCAAGAATTAATATTACAGATTGGGATAAATATGTTATCGATCTCAATAACAGGCTAGGGCTAGATAATCAGCTCAGTAGAGTGCTGGGTAATAAAGCGAGAAGAGATCCTAAGCGTATTGTATTTGCAGATGCAGAAAATGCTAAGATTCTAAAGGCAGCACAGCTAGCACTAGACGAAAAAGTGGCTTACCCTATCTTACTTGGTAATGAAAAACGTATTAATGAAATTGCAGAACTTCATCAAGTAGATCTCACAGGAATGTCCATCATTAATCCTTATGATGAGGAGAATGATGATATGAGAACACAGTTTGGTCAAATATTTTTTGAGAAAAGACAACGCAAAGGCATCAATAAATATGAAGCTACTAAAATAATGAAAGAGCGTAACCATTTTGGTTGTATGATGGTAGAAACAGGAATGGCTGATGGAATGATAAGCGGTTTAAGTAGAAATTATCCCGTTGCAATAAAACCTGCATTACAAATAATAGGAACGGATAGTGGTGTGAAGAAAATAGCTGGAATGTATTTGTTGTTTACTAAGAAAGGACCGCTATTCCTTGCAGATACTACCATTAATTATAATCCTACCGCAGAAGAACTAGCAGAAATAACACTTTTGGTAGCCAAAGAGGTAAAACACTTCAACCTAGTTCCTAGGATCGCTATGTTGTCTTACTCTAATTTTGGTAGCAGTCCGTCACCAGAGGCAGAACTGGTAAGGAAAGCTAGAGCAATTGTAAAGCAAAAAAGCCCTGACCTAATATGTGATGGAGAAATGCAGGGAATGATGGCTTTCAACAAAGAGCTGTTACAAGAAAATTATCCATTTTCAGAATTACTTAATGGGGACGTGAATACGCTTATTTTCCCTAATCTTGCTTCAGGAAATATTGCTTATAATTTACTACAAGAAATAGGCGGTGCCGATGCGATAGGACCTATTCTACTAGGTCTCAAAAAACCTGTGCACGTGTTGCAGCTAGGAAGTAGCATCCGCAGTATTTTTAATATGATAGTAATTACGGTGGTAGATGCTCAGAGTAAAACGAAGGTAGAACCTACCCTAGAGCTACAAAAAACCAAATGGTGGAAACGAAACAATAAAAAAGCGGCACAATCTTAGTATAATTTTATGGCCATTACCTTAATAAAATATAGATGACATTTATCACAGATTTCGGAAAGTACTTAATGATGCTTAAAGGGATGTTTAGCAAGCCTGAAAATGCTAAGCTTTACTGGAAGGAATTTATGCACCAATGCGCAGAGATAGGAATGGGAGCGCTAGGTATTGTAAGTATCATCTCTTTGTTTATGGGTGCGGTGAGTACTGTGCAAACTGCCTATCAACTTGTGAGTCCTTTAATACAAAAAAGTACAATTGCACAGATTGTTAGAGACACTGTGATTTTAGAGTTTGCTCCTACACTTGTATGTATTGTGCTTGCCGGAGTAATAGGTAGTAAGATAGCTTCTGAGTTAGGAAATATGAGGGTAAGCGAGCAAATAGATGCTTTAGAAATTATGGGTATCAACACTAAAACCTACTTAATATTACCTAAGATAGTAGCAGCAATGATTATTATACCTATGATGGTTATTATTGCTATGGTGCTGGGCATTTACGGAGGAAGGCTTGCTGGTTCGATGTCTGGTATTCTGAGTACAGATACCTTTGACCGAGGTCTTAAGGAAAGTTTTATGCCTTTTAACGTCGTCTTCGCCATCATTAAGGGATATACTTTTGCCTTTATAATAAGTAGTGTGCCGGCGTATTTTGGTTACTATGTAAAAGGAGGTTCGTTAGAGATAGGGAAGAGTAGTACAAAATCAGTAGTGGTAAGTTGTGTGCTGATTCTCTTTGCTGATTATTTTTTAGCAGCAATATTATTATAAGAAAATACAATGATAACATTTACCGATATAAAGAAAAGTTTTGGCGATAAGGTAGTGCTAGATGGCGTGAGCCATCAAATGGAGACTGGTAAAACTAACCTGATAATAGGGACAAGTGGTAGCGGAAAAACGGTATTGCAGAAATGTCTTGTAGGACTTATGGAGCCCAATAGTGGCACTATAACTTACGACGGTGTAAGCTTTACAGATATGACTCAAGATGATAGAAAACTATTGCGCCAGCAGATAGGGATGCTTTTCCAGGGTTCAGCTTTATTTGATAGTATGACTGTGGAGCAGAACATTAAGTTCCCACTTGATATGTTTACGAAAGATACTAATGCTACCAAGCTTAAAAGGGTAAATGAGGTTTTGGATAGGGTAAACCTAGTGGGTGCTAATAAGAAATTTCCGGCAGAATTAAGTGGTGGTATGAGGAAGAGGGTAGGTATAGCAAGGGCAATTGTGCTTAATCCTAAATATTTATTTTGCGATGAGCCTAACTCTGGCCTTGACCCTCAGACCTCAATGGTGATTGATAAATTGATTAAGGAACTTACTTTAGAATATAACATTACCACCATCATTAATACTCATGATATGAATAGTGTGATGGAGATAGGCGACAATATTCTTTTTATGGTACAGGGAAAAAAAGAATGGACAGGTTCTAGTAAAGACATCATTTTCAGCGATAATAAAATACTCAATGAATTTATTTTCGCTTCAGAGTTTTTGCAAGATGCAAAGCAAATGCGAATGATGGAGATGAAAGGTGAAAGGATCAGTTAATGAGATTTTGTTGATTGCTTGTCCACAATTCAACAACTTTAGATTATTTAAAAGTATAGGCTAAACCTATACCATTTCCAGTACTCTGAAAACTGATTTTTTCTAACACAGCATTTAACTTCTTTCCGTTTTTTCGCATTAGTACATACATCACGCCATCAAAAACGGCTAGTACTGCACCTTGTAACATTATGCTATTGCCATAACCTGTTAGGCGGTCTGCATCTGCTATGTCCTTGTAAGATTTCTCTTTGATATAGGCGCCCCCGGCAATGTAGGCTAGATCTAAACCTGCATTAAAAAGGAAAAGACGCTCTGCTTGATTTTGTTTTTTAATGGATTGTACTAGATTAAGCGAGGTAGGTTTTTTTGCCGTAAAATAACCCAAGGCCGAAATGCCAAGCGTAACACCGTTAAAAATCGCA
>JBBRHK010000130.1:0-7727 GCA_038222815.1 Chitinophagales bacterium | reverse complement strand
AGAAACTTTGATAGCAGCAAGAACAAATTCATTTACACACATTAATCAACTTAGTGATGCAGGTCTGTCTACCGCTACGCTAGAAACTTTAGCAGACGCAGATGCCTTTCGCTCAATTGGTCTTGATAGGCGACAAGCATTGTGGGAAGTAGCTACAAGAGATAAGCCGGTTGGAATGTTTAAAGGTCAAAACACAACCGATGAAAAAGAAAAAAATATCCAACTACCATTAATGGAAATGGGCGAGCACGTACTACAAGATTATGCCAGTACTTCGCTTTCATTAAAAGCACATCCACTTAGTTTTATGCGAGAAAAGCTTTTGCTGCTCAGAGCTATTACGAATGAAGGAATGGCCAAACAAAAAAATGGAGACATCGTAAAGGTGGCAGGGCTAGTACTCGTACGTCAAAGACCAGGCACTGCAAAAGGCGTGTGGTTTATTACCTTAGAAGATGAAACAGAAATTGCAAATCTTGTCATTTTTACCAATGTATATGAAGAGTATAAAAAGGAAATTTTACAATCGAGGGTACTAATGGTAGAAGGGAAATTACAAATAGCAGGAAAAGTCATTCACGTTATTGTGCAAAAATGTTTCAATATCACTTCGATGCTGAGCCAACTTACAGCTTCACAAAAAGCATCCTTACCGCCATTATCTCGTGCGGACGAAGCCACAAGTGGTGCAATAGACCAAGCCACGATAAAAAGAGGGAATGCGGTGATACACGCTGGGAGGAATTTTAGGTAAGAATTATAGGGATTTATAAATGATAAACTAAAGCAATATTAAAAGATCATTAAGTTATCCATAATTAGAAGTATCCATTCAATAGATGCGGATTTTAGCCGACCTTTGCCATCCAAAATCTACTTGCTAGCCAGATTTTATGATCAAACACACAAATCGAAAAACACAAAATGAAAAGAATTTTACTTGCTATCCTTATCATAATAGGAAGCCTTCAAGCCAATGCCCAAGTTGTAATTAATGAAATTTACGGAGGAGGCGGTAATAGCGGCTCCCTTTACAGAAACGACTTTATAGAATTATATAACAGTGGCCCTACTGCAGTATCACTTGCAGGTTGGAGCATACAATATGCTAGTAGCAATGGATCAACTTGGAACGTTACCGCCTTAAGTGCAAGTATTCCTGCTAATGGTTACTATCTCATTCAACAAGCCGCAGGAACAGGTGGCACTACAAATCTTCCTACACCAGATGCAATAGGCACAATAGGTATGGCCGCAGGAGCAGGAAAAGTAATTTTAGCCAACACTACGACTGCACAAATTGGAACTTGTCCAAGTAGTACTAATATAATAAACATCGTAGCTTACGGCAGTAACACTAGCTGCACTACTAATGGATTCACCCCTGCTCCAAGTAATACCAACTCCGTACAAAGAACAACTCCTGGCGCCAATACTAACAACAACGCAGTCGATTTTGCTGTAACTGCCCCTTCACCAACAGGTAGCACTAATGGAGATGTGACTGCTCCCTTGATTACAAGCTTATCGCCAGTAAACAATGCAACAGGAGAAGGTCTAACTATCAACGCTGTAATAAGGTTTGATGAAAATATTACAAAAGGAACAGGCAATATTCTATTGAAGAAAATATCAGATAATAGTATTGTACAAACGATTGATGTAACTACAACAAATGTTACTATCACTGGAGCTGTAGCGAGTTTCACTTCAGCAGGTCTAGAAATAAATACCAGCTACTATTATGAAATAGATGCGACTACGTTTAAAGATCTTGCCAACAATAACTTTGCGGGGATAACTGGCAATACAACTTGGACTTTTACCACAGGCAATGGCACTGTGTACGGCATCCTCAACACTAACTACGATCTTGATAACTGTATATCTGCTATACCAAGTGGCTTTACACAATACAGTACGATAGGGCCACAAATCTGGGCCTGTACATCCTTTGGAAGAAACCCTGCACAACCTACAGGAACTACCGCCTTCGGGAATGCAGTACAAATCAATGGATTTGCAACGACTAATATCCCTAATGAAGATTGGTTTATTTCTCCACCATTCGATTTAACAAGTACTAATTTTCCATTACTTTCTTTCTACAGCAGAACAGCATTTAACGGATCACCGCTGGTGCTTAAAGTTTCTACCAATTATGATGGAGTTGGCGATCCGATAAACTTTACCTGGTCAGAAGTGGACGGAAAGTTTCCTCTGCCTACATCCAATATCTGGACCCTAAGCAACAATATTGATCTTACTACTTTTAAGTCTACGAACACTTATTTTGCCTTTGTATATAGCTCTACGCAAGATGATGGAGCAAGATGGACGGTAGACGATATTAGGGTAGATAACGCTCCTACCGCACCGCCGGCTTCTCTTACTGTAAATACAAATGCGGTACAATTTGGATATATACCAGTAGGTAGTAGTTCAACAAAAACAATCGTAGTACAGTCCTCTAATTTAGTAGGTAATACTACCGTTACAAGTTCAGGTGCCTTTCAAGTATCTAAAACTAATAGCGGTTTCAGTAGCTCTATAACTTATACTCCTGCGGAATTAAACAATATTCCTACCAGTATTTATATTCAGTTCTCACCCACTATAAATAATAAAAGTTTTGAAGCAACGCTTACTGTTACTACAGCTACAGTTACAACAAGAGAGGTTGTGCTTAAGGGAAACAGTATAGATGATGCTAATACTTTAGAAGTAGTTAATTGGAATGTAGAATGGTTTGGTAGCACTGGCTTTGGCCCAACAAATAAGCAACTACAAGAAAACAATATCAAAACAATTACAGCCAATATCAAAGCTGATGTATTTGCATTGGTTGAAGTGGTGAGTGAAGCAAGATTACAAGCTGTGGTAGATAATTTAAATACACTATTTGGAGCGAACACTTACAGTTACGTTCTTAGTCCTTATGGTTCTTACACTAACCCTTTTGCTAGCGGAGCCAGCCCAATTGCTGATGCTCAAAAGCACGCACTTATTTATAAAAATAGCGTAGTGACTGTTACGGGAAGTGAAGCCCTACTTGCAAACAACTTGAATAGTGCAGGAGACCTTAGCAACCCTGCTTACAATTATTTTAGCAGCGGAAGGTATCCATTTATGGTAACAGCAGATGTTACCTTGGCTGGAGTTACTAAGCAAGTTCGATTTGTCATCATTCATGCTAAAGCCAATACGTCACCTACAACTACTTCTTATAATAGAAGAAAAGCTGGTAGCGATACCCTACACTATACACTTAATAATCTTTATCCAAATGACAATATCATTTTGCTTGGTGATTTTAATGACGATTTAGATCAAAGTATCACTGCTGGATTTACCACTACCTCATACAGTGCATTTGTAAATGATCCTAGTACATTCTCATTGCCTACGTTAGCCTTAAGCAATGCAGGTTACAGAAGCACAGTAGGATACAATGATATGATTGATCACGTAGCGTTAAGTAATGAGATGCAATCGTATTATATGGGTAGTACAGCATCGGTTCTTACTGAAGTCACTTCACTTGTGAGTAGCTTTGGCAGTACGACTTCTGATCACTATCCAATCTTTACTCGCTATGCTTATGACCCCGCTATCCTTCCAGTAAAGTTCCTCTCATTTACTGCAAAAGCAGATGGTAAAAATGTATTATGCACTTGGGAAATTGCTGAAAGCTTTAATACTAAAAAATATGAAGTGCTTAGGAGTAAAGATGGAATAAACTGGGAAACCATTGGTACTGTAACGCCTCAATTCGCAAGCACTTTACAAGCAAAATATAATTTTACAGATGTAAATCCTTTTAGCGGTTTCAATTTTTATAGAATCAGAGAAGTAAGTATAGATAATAGATTTACTTTATCAGCTATAGAAAAAGTAAGGTTTGAAGCTAAAATTAATTTTAGCATTTTCCCTAATCCAGTATCTACAATGTTACAAATAGCAATTGTAGGCGAGACAAATAATACTTCTGTCATCAACATATACGATAGTAAAATGGCAAGGGTAAAATCTCTTACTACCAGTCAAAAACAAATTACTATCCCTACTGATAGCTGGAGTAAAGGTATTTATATCATTCAAATAAAAACAGGAACATCTGTTACTACGAAGCAATTTGTAGTCGCACACTAAAAAATAATAGATTTGTAAAAGCCCGACTTCTGAAAGGTAGTTGGGCTTTTTTTATAAGGAACAAATGAGTTAAATACTAACGACGACTTTGCTTATCACTCAAATACCAATGCCATAAAAAGCAAACTGCCAGTGACTTTAGAGGCTGCCAAGTTTCTGAAAGTGCTACTAATTCATCTTTAGTAGTCACTGAAAATAATTTTTTGGCGGCTTGCTGCAAAGCAATATCTCCCACTGGGAAAATATCCTTTCTTTGTAAACACATCATTAGATACACCTCTGCCGTCCACGCTCCTATTCCTTTCACGGCTATGAGTTGCTGCCTTACTTGTTCGTCTAGCATCTTGGAATGCTCATCAAATTGTATGGTTTTATTTAGAACTGCTTCTGCAAGCGCTTTGAGATAAATTCCTTTTTGTTTACTTATAAAACAAGCTCTTAATTCATCAGAAGAAAGTTTCAAGATATTTTCCGGAATAAATTTCCCAATATAATTTTCAAGTGCTGCAAAATGTGCCGCTGCTGAAGCCAAACTTACTTGTTGCTCTAGAATTATTTTACAAAGAGATTCAAATCCTTCTGGTCTTTGCCAGCTTGGTGGATTTCCATATTCTTGTTGAATTTCTTTGAATACAGAATGCCTCTGAGTAAGCGCATTTATATCAGCTTCATTCACTATCACTGTATTTGCTTTAGATTTTCCTCTACTTTATCTATTACCATTTTTACAGTTACCAGATCTATACAGCTAGTGCCTTCAGCCAAGCAAGGCTTATTTCCGTACACGGAATTGGGGCGATTAGCGTGATCTACCTGCACGCAATTTTCTAATTTTTGCCCGTAGCCAAGGAAACCTGCGTAAGGATGCGTTGGCCCCCAAATAGAGACAACTGTAGTTGCCACAAGTGATGATAGGTGCATACCTGCGCTATCCATACTTAACATTAATTGCAGATTAGAAATTAAATCTAGCTCTTCGTCTAAATTGATCTTACCTATTACAGATTGTACATTGCTGTATTTGTTTTCCCAAGTTTCTGCTATCGTTTTCTCAATTTCGCCTCCACCGAAAATAAAAATCTGATATCCTTTGCTAGCTAAAGTAGCCAGCACTTCTTCCATCTTGGCCAGTGGATACATTTTATATTGGTGCTGCGCAAATGGCGAAATACCAATTCTAATTTTATTTTCTTCGCCAACCATTATCAATACATTGGAGCTAAAGTTTCTTTTCCTTTTTATTAAAGTATTTGACAATTTTATCTCTAAGCCAAGCCGAGTAAATACATCTGCATAACGCTGGGCAGTAGTTTTCAGCGGAACCAAGATTTTATTTCTAGGCCTTGTCATTGCCTTTTTTTCTTCTCTTCCTTTATCAATTCTTACTATTCGTAGCCCTTTCCTTTTGCAAAAAAAACTAATTATTCTACTCCGCAAATTTTCGTGTACATCAGCTATTGCATCGGCATTGTATTTAGCAAGTTCGTTTGACAATTTTTGCAACCCAAAAATCCCTTTATGAATTCCTTTTGGTTCTATAGAATGGAAAACTACTTGAGGGATATGATTAAAAAAAGCTTTGAATAAACTACGACTTACAATTACAATTTTTAATGAAGGATTTTGATTGGCTAATTCTCCTATTACAGAAGCTAATAATGCCACATCGCCCATTGCAGAAAATCTTAAAACAATAATAGTAGAGGGTGTAGGTAACTTAGCTTCCATTGCTGACAAGTTAAGACTTTCCGTAGAGTACAGGATTGAGTGAAGGGTCATTGTACATTTTCATTTGCTTATATACCTTCATTCTCTTTTTTCCTTGTTCTATATCTTGCAGGAGTTCATCAATACTCTTACTCAAATCTTCTTTTTGGTTAAGTAGCACATTCAACTTAGTAGTGCAGGTTGCTCTATGTACTTCAGATGCAGAGCTACGTTCTGCTTCTTCTTTCATGTGAAATATTTTTAGCGCAAGAATTGACAATCTATCTAGCGCCCAAGCAATACTCTCTGTATTAAGCCTTGCATCTTCATTTGCAGTGAGGCTGCTATATTTTTCTAAGAAGTAACTATCTATAAATTCCACCATATCAGTGCGCACCTGATTCTGAGCATCTATTCTACGCTTCCAACCAAGTCCTTCGATTGGATCTATTTCGGGATTTCTTACAACATCCTCCATATGCCACTGTGCAGTATCTATCCAATTTTTCACATACAATAAATGTTCAATACTTTCTGAATTGTAAGGACTTACAACTACTGCATCGATATCATTTTTTATATGATACTCGTTAATAGATTTTTCGAAAATGGAATTTGCGACTTGGCTTATCATCTTGTAAAGATACTATGATAAAATTTTAGGCAAAAGACTAGACGGGCTAAAAGAATAGTAGACTAATACACCGCTTTAGACCTTCCAATAACCAAACTCATTTTTAAACCCACAGTAAAGAAACCATCATTCTCAGTTACAGTACCCCTTTTGCGGCCTGTACTAGGAATGGCTACGGGGTTAATTTGCTTATCGGCCATACGGGCAGCAAGAGCGGCTCTACTTGGTGGAAGATAAAGGGCAAACTCAGCAGGGTCGATATACCTTGAACTTAAATCGTCTAGATAGTCTGTGCGTAGAAATCTATGTAACACTTCAAATCTAAAGTTTAACAAACGAGAAGCCTCATATTTTACTCCAGCGCCAAGTGGAAAACTAACTTGTTTTAATTTATAAATTGGCCTATCGGGATGTGTAGGAAATCCTTGACCTTCGGTACTCAAAGGTTGCAAGTTTACCCAAGATCTTGTACCTGGAATAGTACCTTGAGGATTAAATGAGAAATATCCTATTCCGCCGGCTATATAAGGGGAATACCTTGGAGGCACATCATCTCTACTTGCCCAGTTGATGAACATAAATACTGGATGTATCTCGACTACTGCCGATGCCTCATAAATATTACTCCTAAAATCTAAATTTCTATTATAGCGCTCTTTGGCAATATCTGTAATACCTTCTAGTAACTCATCTCTATTAGAAACTTTGCCATAGGTGCCTTCGACTCTAAGAGCGATTGCATTTTTATAAGTAGCAGAACCAAAGACTCCAAATGAGGCGTGGGTCTGTCCGACATTCCAATCTTTTAAAAATCGTTTTCCAATTCCTTTTTTCCCTGCCAAGTCCGTAAGGCAGTTCATAGCGTTGATAGAAATACCAACTTCAAACAATACATCTGCATCATAATAATCGTCATCAAAGAAATAGTATTGTGCCTTTCCGCAAAAACTTGTTCCTAATAGGATAAATAAAAAAAATGTGACTTTTATAAACCTGTTCAAATAATTTCGTAGCATATTAGTATATTCTATTTTGGCTCGGATATATTTACAAATTAAACGAATTTTTACCATATTATTTTAGCCGGTTGGACTAAATAAAACAATAGTTACTTAGATAATAAAGTTGATTTCGCATTTTATCGGTAAGGATATTATTACCAATTACTATTACAACGCTTTTCTTAATAAAATATTGGATAAACAGGGATAATTTTGTTTAGTCAACGTTTCCT
>JBBRHK010000129.1:0-7780 GCA_038222815.1 Chitinophagales bacterium | reverse complement strand
TGCAACAGTAGCTTCTTTCACCTTGATTTCTTGCCAAGAAACCAAAACTGAAGAAACAACAACCGAGGCTTCTACTGAAGTAAAAGAAACAGTAGTTACTCCAGAAGCAGAAGCTGGTGTAATGGTAGGTGGTGCTAATATGGTACCTAGTAAAAATATAGTAGAAAATGCACTACTTTCTAGCGATCACAAGACGTTAGTTGCGGCTTTAACTGCTGCAGATTTAGTTACTGCTCTACAAGCAGATGGCCCATTCACCGTGTTTGCTCCTACAGATGCAGCATTTAGTGCAGTACCTAAAGCTACTTTAGATGCATTATTGACTCCAGAAAAGAAAGCTGATCTAACTAAAATTCTTACTTACCACGTAGTATCAGGTGCTTTTAAAGCTGCTGATTTAAAAGATGGTCAAATGATTAAGACTCTTCAAGGTCAAGAGCTTAAAGTGACTATCAAAGATGGTAAAGTGATGATAAATAACGCAGTAGTTACTATACCAGATGTAATTAGCAAAAATGGTGTAACACACGTTATTGATGCCGTTGTAATGCCTAAGTAATTTTTAAGAAAACCCCCTATAAAAACCGTAGAAACTATTCTGCGGTTTTTTTATGCCCATATATTTCTTCACCGTATACATTTGGGTTAGTAATCTCGTAAATCTTGTCCAGTATCTTCTCTCTCACTTTTAGGCTGGCGAGTTTACCACTTACAGTAGGATTCACCCTATTACTAAGGAATACATATACAAGATTTTGCTCAGGATCTACCCATACACAAGTACCAGTATATCCTGTATGGCCAAATGTAGCTACTGATGCATATTTTGAAGGATACCCATCGTTTGTTTTCTCTGGTTTGTCAAAACCAAATCCTCTCCTACTTTTTGTTTGATAGGCCGTAAACATTTTAACGGTACTATCTTTCAATAGATGGACATTTCCAAAGCTTCCTCCGTTCAATAAAGTTTGCATAATAACCGCTAAATCTTTGGCCGTACTAAATAGTCCTGCGTGGCCAGATACACCACCAAACATTGCAGCACCCTGATCGTGAACATAGCCTCTCAAAAGACTTCCACGAAAATAATTATCAAGCTCAGTAGGTACAATTCTATCTTCTTTAATCGTCTCTAGTGGGGTGAATCCGATATCTTTTAATCCAAGCGGCCAATATATATTTTTTGCTACGTACTCATCTAAATTCATTCCTGATACCGATTCTACGATTTTTCCTAGCAAAATAAAATCCATATCACTGTATACATAATTGCCTTTTTTTCCGAGTGGAGATTCATCTATCCGTTGCCAAATCACATCTAGATAATCTTTATCCATATACAGGTTCTTACTCACTGGCACACTAAATTGTTCAGTCTGTGTAACACTATAAATACCAGTTTTTCTTAAGCCATTTTCTTCCAAGGTTTCCTTGTAAAAAGGAATGTAAGGTATGAAGCCAGCTTCATGTAGTAGCAATTCTTTGATCTGTATTACTTGCTTTCTAGGATCTCTTTTCAAAAAGGGCAAAAACTTACCAATAGAATCTGATAATGAAATTTTTCCTTCATCAATGAGCTTCATTATTGACAGTGTAGTAGCACATATTTTTGTTACGGATGCTAAGTCATAAACTGACTGAGTAGTTATTTTGTCTTCGGAGCTATAGTCTTTGTAGCCAAAAGCCTTATCGTAAATAACAGTACCGTTCTTTGCAGCCAATATGATACAACCGGGTGTTGCTTGCCTGGCAATGGCATCTATTGCTATGGAGTCAATAACACAGAAAGACTGTCCATTTCCTTCATCAAAGGGCTTTTTTTTTAACTGGGCTTCTGAAGTCGAAAAATTAATCCCTGTACCAAACTTTAAACTAGGGCAAACCGTAACAGGCAACACTCCTTTAAATGGTAGTTGCCCACCTATCATTTTAAAAGCAGTGTTCTGAATGATCTCATCGTCTTCATAAGTAACCACAAGATTCTTTATATTACAAAAGTTTTTAATCGAATAGGGATTGCCAAATATGATTGTAGCAGCGTTACACTTATCATCAATAGCATTTATAAGCGAAACTTCAGTTGCAGAAAGGCCAAAATTAGTACCGGGAGTTCTTGCCATACCGTGCACTCCTACGACTACTGCATTGTACTTACTCAACTTTTCTACTAAAGCCGCATCGTATGTGTTTGCAAAAATAATATCTGCATTATACTCCGCCTTCATTTGCTCTGTTATTTTATTTGCAGCAGTAACACCCACAGCCACATAAGCAATCTTATCCGTTCTAAATTTTCTTAGAGGAAAAAATTCTTTATGCGACACTAGCGTAATCGCCTCTTCAGCTATTTGCTGGCGCATCTCATCTATTCCCTTATTCAAATCAGCATCAATATTATTGAGACTTACAACAGGTGCTTTACGTAAACCATATTCATACTTTGCTACCAACACTTTTTTGCAATGCATATCAATATCGGCCCAAGTAATTCTACCAGCTTTTATAGCCTCTTTAATTTTAGCTATCGAAGTAGGCACATCGGCGGGTAGGCAAAGCATGTCATTACCTGCAACAATAGACTCTGCAGATGCAATACCGCCTGGATAAAACTTTTGTACTCCTTGCATTTCAAGACCATCAGTAAATGTGAGCCCTTGGTAGCCTAATTTTTCTCGCATCAAGCCATTAATATTTGCTGGCGATAAAGAAGTAGCTCTATTTGCAGTATTGTCGATAGCTGGTATAAATAAATGGGCTACCATCACAGCACCTACTCCAGCTTCAAATATTTTTTTAAAAGGGTAAAGCTCTAATGAATCTAATGAAGCCATAGATTTATTTATCACGGGCAAGTCATAATGAGAATCTACAGCCACATCTCCGTGACCAGGAAAATGCTTTGCAGTGGCCATCACAGCATTATCTTGCATTCCCTTCATATACGCTATGCCATAATCTGCAACCTTGTATTTGTCTTCACCAAAACTTCTATCATTTATCACTGGGTTATTGGCATTATTATTTACGTCTACCACCGGTGCATAATTTACTTGCACACCAAGTCGCTTGCATTGCTCCGCTACTAGCTTACCATAATCATAAACCAGCTGCTTATTAGTCATTGCCCCTAGCATCATTTGCTTTGGCAAAGGTTTTACTGTTCTTGTAAGTCGCATACCTACGCCCCACTCCGCATCTATACACACCATTAGCGGCGTAGGCGCCATTGCTTGTAGCGTATTCAATCGCTTAGCTTGCTCTACGGCATCGCCTTGAAAAAGGCAGACACCACCAACATTATATTTCTTGATGAGTTGCCCTACCTGCTTATCATAAAAAATAACTTGTTTTGTTTTAGGATCGGTTGTGCTTAGTCGCACAATCATGAGCTGTGCAATACGTTGTTCCTTACTCAATTTCTTTAGTACACTATCTGCCCACTTTTCAGCAGGTGACTGAGCTTCGGCTATGTTGATTCCAATAAAAAAAGTAAAAACTATTAAAAAGATATTTTTCATACGTACACTTGATTTGGGCTTCGTTACAAAGTAATTGTTTTTTACTTAGTTTTTAAATAATCGTGCGAGATTTGGCTAAAATGTTATACAAAAAATTTAGATACCCTTCTACAACATAAACTTAAGTAAGATTTACCTAGATTAGCTAGCCTAGAGTATAAACAGCTACTCCAACATCATAAAACTAATTTCTTCTACTTTTCAATTTTTATCCTTTTATAAATGCGGCTATATTTGCCCTTATGAATATTTTATTACTTGGAAGCGGAGGTAGGGAACACGCCCTGGCTTGGAAATTAAGCCAAAGCAAGCATTGCGATAAATTATACATCGCACCAGGCAATGCAGGAACAGGGGATTGCGGCACAAATGTAGATTTGCATCTCACCGACTTTGAAAGTATCAAATCATTTATAAAAGAAAACGGTATTGAGCTATTAATGGTAGGGCCAGAAGAACCACTAGTGCTAGGCATTAGAGACTTTCTAGAAAGCGATGAAGCCCTTCAACATTTAAAAATAATAGGGCCAGGGAAACTAGGTGCGCAGTTAGAAGGTAGTAAAGATTTCTCTAAAATCTTTATGCAGAAATACAATATTCCTACAGCAGCCTACCGCACATTTACCGCTGGTAATTTTGAAGATGGTTTACAATACTTGGATCAACACAGCTTACCTATTGTGCTAAAAGCAGATGGACTTGCAGCAGGAAAGGGTGTGGTCATTTGCCAAACGACTGAGGAGGCTAAAAGAGAATTTACAGAAATGATACAGGCGCAAAAATTTGGTGCAGCAAGTGCAAGAGTGGTGGTAGAGGAATTTCTTACGGGTATCGAAATGAGTGTATTTGTACTTACAGATGGCAAAAACTTTGTCCTACTTCCAGAAGCGAAAGACTACAAAAAAATAGGTGAAGGAGAGCAGGGCTTAAATACAGGCGGGATGGGGGCCGTAAGCCCTGTGCCATTTTATGATAAAGCCCTAGAAGAAAAAGTAATCGCAGAAATAGTTAGTCCTACGGTTGATGGGTTAGCGAAAGAAAACATTCCTTACGTAGGTATTATTTTCATTGGACTAATTGTAGAAAATGGCGATGCGAAAGTGATAGAATATAATTGCCGACTCGGCGATCCCGAAACAGAGGTTATTCTCACTCGACTAGAAAATGACTTGGTAGAATTATTTGATGCTACTGCAAAGCAAGAACTTGATAAAATTAAAATAAAAACGACAGATAAATGTGCTGTAGGAATTGTTGCAGTAAGTGGCGGCTATCCTGGTGATTATAAAAAAAATATCCCTATCTCAGTAAAAACAGAAGATTCTGCAGACAGTATTTTGTTTCACGCAGGTACTAAAATACACGGCCAGCAATTAGTTACAAACGGAGGTCGATTATTTGTTGCGGTTTCACAAGGAGAAAGCATTAAAGAAGCTACTCAAAAAAGCATTTCTACTCTTGAGGATTTAGAATATGAAGGGAAGTATTTTAGAAGAGATATTGGATTTGAATTTGAATAAAATTTATAGGAAACTTTTTTAGTTTGCTGTGTGTAATTTTTCTATTCAAATAACTTCATCAATAGACATTATATTGATGAAGTAGGTCACGATGGCTCGATTTATATAGCTATAAATTTTTAGGATCTCTTAAAGCTATTTAGAAAAAATAAATTTATTGACCGCCCTACTACAATTCAAGATTTAGAATTCAAAAAATAATCAATCTCATTGACTATTGGCTATCCATTTTCAACTTTAGCACCATTGTATTATGTACGGTTGGAGAAACAAATCCACAGAACTATCACTACATATTATACTATTAGTTACGAATAAAAATTATAACCAATTTCTATAATAAAGGCAATAAATTATGCGTTAGAAATACGAAGTAGTATAAAGTTTACATCCAAGCTTTACAATTTTCCGTTAATGATTTGCTAACATAACCCGATATATTTATAAACTTAATACAGCTATACGTTATGGCCATCAATAAACCATTCATCACGCCGAAAAATGAAAAAGCAAGATTAAAAGCACTGTACGAGTACGATATATTAAACACAGTTACTGAAGAGGAATACGACAGAATAGCAAAAATTGCTGCTGAAATATTTGATGTTCCCGTTACATTTATTTCATTATTGGACGAGAATAACCAATGGAATAAGGCATCTCACGGCTTTGATATGCAGATTATTCCAAGAGAGATTGCATTTTGCAATCATACGATTTTAAATCCTGATGACGTACTTGTCGTACCAGATCTACGCAAAGACGAACGATTCGCCAATAATCCACTTGTAGCAAATGCACCTAATGTTGTGTTTTATGCTGGTGCTCCGCTCACTACTGCAAAAGGCCATGTACTTGGCTCCCTATGCCTACTAGATGCCAAAGAAAAAGTGTTGACCCAAACCCAAATTGAAGCACTCAAAGCACTAAGTAGGGAAATAATGGCCAAGTTAGAATTAAGAAAAAAAATTAAAGATTTAGAAACTGCTAAGCGCCAATTAAAGAAGGCAAATGTCCAACTTAAAGGATTTGCAAGACTAGTATCGCACGATATAAAAACACCAGTGGTAAGTATTTCAATGCTTGCAGGCATACTATCTAATAAATTTAAAAATACTGATACAGCCAGTCACGAATCGGTTTCATTGATAAAAGAAAGCACAAGAGAACTTCTTTCTTTCATAGATGAAATGCTACAACAGGCCGAGGATGGCGGTCTTCATAAGAAAATTGCAAGGTCTAGTTGCTCCCGTTCTATCTTAGAGAGTGTTGTAAAGCTAACAGCCACAGATGCTAATGTGACAATTGAACTAGAAGGTGAATTTCCTACTATTGGTATTGATAAATCTTCTATGCAACAAATTTTTCAGAACATAATAGCTAATGCTGTAAAATATACAGACAAGGAAATTACCAAAATAAAAATTAGTAGTAAGTCGGATGATAGCTATCACTACTTTTCGATATCAGATAATGGAATGGGCATCCCAAAAAGTCAACTAAATAATCTTTTCAAATTCGGTACTACCATGTCTAAAATTGATAAGTACGGGAATAAGGGAACGGGTTATGGTCTTGCAAGAGTAAAAGATATTATAGAGGGTCACAACGGACATATCACTGTGAGCTCTAAGCTAAAGAGCGGCACTACTTTTACGGTTGCTTTGCAAAGAAGCTAAGCCTTATAATAAATCAAATTCTACAGTTTTTAAAACGAAATACTTTCAAAGTTGTTGAGCCACTTGTCTTCAATTGTTGCGCCAAGTCCGATACTAGTAGGGACTTCTATGATTCCATTATTCTTATACTGCAAGCCGCCAGTTACGATATCCTCTTTGAACATAAGCGCTGTGTCAAAATCATAATGCACAATGTTATCACTGCAAAGTGAAAAATGTGCAAATGCGGTCATCGCTAATCTTGATTCTAACATAGCGCCCACTTGAAGTTTTACACTTGCTGCTTCAGCCATCCCAGCGATTTTTAAGGCATTAAATATACCGCCAGACTTACCTAATTTAATATTGATATACTGACAAGCATTTAAAGCAATAAGTCTTTCTGCATCGTGATGGTCGCCACAGCACTCATCAGCCATTATAGGAATAGGCGAAGCATTTTTTACTTGTTCTAATTGCATAAATGCCCAGCGAGGTATTGGCTCTTCACAATGTTCTATATCATATTTTGCCAAAGCATTTAATGTTGTAATTGCTTCCTCCACGCTCCATCCTTGATTGGCATCTATCCTCAGTGGAATGGTTTTACCCACGGCTTCTCTTATCATTCTTATTCGCTCCACATCTTTGGTACCATCTTTCCCTAATTTCACTTTAATGGCGGGATAACCTTGCTCTTTTATTTTTAAAGCATCAGTAGCCATCTTAGCAGGCTCTCCAATACTCACCGTATAATCTGTCGTAATAATTTTGTCATTATTCCCACCTAAAAATTTATACAAAGGCACTTGTGTATGTTGAGCAGCAATATCATATAGCGCCATATCAAAGGCACTCTTGATGCTATTGTTCCCATAAATAATTGCATCCATAATCTCTATACATCCTGCAATATCTAATGCATCTTTTCCCTTTAATGCTTTAGCAAAATATTGCCCCACCACAAAACAAGTTTCTTGACTTTCCCCATTGATGGGCATATAGGGACTGCACTCGCCAAAACCAACTAAGCCCTTATCAGTAGATATTTTTACCACAACATTTTTTGCAGCATCATCTTCTC